>JAXFXP010000054.1:0-2311 GCA_034091595.1 Porphyromonas sp. | reverse complement strand
AAACTCAATCGTTTCTCTGACGACCTCCTCAGTGCTGAGGTTATCCTCAAAGTAACCAAGCCAGAGGTCAAAAACAATAAGGAAGCTAGTATCAAGCTCCTCGGCAAGGGGCAAGAGCTCTTCGCGGACAAGATAGCTGACACCTTTGAGGAAGCCATCGACCTCTCTATTGATGCCCTCAAACGTCAGCTAGAGAAGCATAAGGAACAACACTAGTAGCTAAGTCTCAGCTTAAGCATCTGCTCGGGTACCACTCATCAGATAGAGTGAGGGCTCTCCGAGCGACATATAGCCTCCCCCTGATAGCCTATAGGCCTGGGGGAGGCTTTTATTTTGTGCTTATCTGGCAATAGTCTCTGCTGTAAGTCTAGATAATAAGCACTAACTTTGTCGTATATAAAGCAATGCGAATATTTGTATGAAGATAAAGATTAGCCTACTCGCTCTAGTATTGTCAGGTTCGCTGGGTGTAGCCGCTCAGACTACCTACAACCCTGTGCTGACGGCAGCCCCCTCTATGCATATTACGCCAGATGCGCGTGCCGCTGGGCTCGGTGAGCAGGGTGTAGCCACCTCGGCCGATACCTATGCACAGTATTGGAACCCCGCCAAGTATGCCTTCGCCAGTAGTCGTGCTGGCCTAGGCCTGAGCTATACGCCCTGGATGAGCCGTATTACCGAGGACATAGCCTTGATGCAGGCTGTGGGGTACTATCAGCTGGATGCCGAGAGACGCCATTCGCTTGGAGCCTCGCTCCGTTACTTTACGCTCGGCAAGGTTAGCACTTGGGACGAGTTAGGTAATAGCTTGGGTCAAATAAGCCCCAATGAGTTTGCTCTCGACCTGAGCTATACGATGAAGCTGCACCGAGACTTCTCTATCGCTGCCACGCTTCGCTATATCAATACACACCAGGAGCTCAAAGCCGAAAATAAGTCAGCCTCGGCTCTTGTAGCAGATCTCTCGGCTTATATGAATAAATACGTTCGTATCGGTGCTACAGAGAGCCGCTGGACGGCTGGTCTGAGCCTGCGCAATCTAGGGAGTAAGATTACACTCGATGATGGGACTACTCAGTACTTGCCAGCCAATCTAGCTATTGGTACGGGTTTGCTCTACCCTTTCGATAAGGATAATGCACTCTCACTGACACTAGAGATTAATAAACTGCTGGTGCCAGCCTATCCTCGTAGCACCTCGTTTCAGGAGGATGCCAACTATCGTAAGGCTCTAGAGCGCTATCATTCAGACTCGGCCTTATCGGGCATCTTCCGCAGTTTCAACGATTCTCCTCGTGGCTTTAGCGAAGAGCTGAAGGAGTTTCGCTGGAGCCTCGGTGCCGAATATAACCACAAGGACCGCTTCTTCCTGCGTGCTGGTTATAGTTACTATAGCCCAGACAAGGGGAGTCTGCAAGGCTTCACGGCTGGAGCTGGTGTCAAGCTTAATGCCTTTCGTCTCGACGCTTCGTATTTTGTGAGTACGATCGCTCAGAACCCACTCGACCAGACGTTACGTTTCTCTTTGGGCTTCGATCTTGATGCCTTGGCGAAGCTATTCTAATCACTAAGACAATAGATATACATGAGTAATAAGATTCCATTTCGCACTGGCTTCGGCTTCGATGTTCATCGCCTAGAGGCTGGCTACGAGCTGTGGCTGGGCGGCATTCGTCTGGAGCATAGCCTTGGCCTAGAGGGACACTCGGATGCAGATGTGCTGCTGCACGCTGTGAGTGATGCTCTGCTAGGCTCTCTTGCCCTCGGGGATATAGGCGTACACTTCCCACCTACGGATATGCGCTACAAGGGAATAGATAGTAAGATCCTCCTGCGCGAGGTCTGTGCGCTTGTCCGTGCTAAGGGTTACGAAATCGGTAATATCGACGCTACTGTGGCGGCCGAGCGTCCCAAGCTCAATCCTCATATCCCGGCTATGCGCAGTTGTATGGCCGAGGTGATGGGCATTGACGAAGACCAGATATCTCTCAAAGCAACGACTACCGAACGCCTCGGCTTCACAGGTCGCGAGGAGGGAATGAGCGCTTATGCGACAGCGCTTGTCTACGCTATCTAGATGGAGACAGAGTAGATGATACCTTATGAGGGCAAGGCTTTGGCAGCCTTGCCCTTTTTTGTGTATTTTCTTTTGGTGTATCAATCTGTCTGGTTATGAGTTGATTGTGTTCTTTGGGGGAGGGCTTCGGGGAAGGGGAGGAGATAATTTGTGCTTATAGGATTTGGAAGATTGAGATATTAGTATTACCTTTGCATCGAAATCAAGAAACAAACGCTTGATAGCACGTTGCGG
>JAXFXP010000053.1:0-7228 GCA_034091595.1 Porphyromonas sp. | reverse complement strand
CCTGGTCATCGCAGCCTGCATATTTGATAAAATAGTCTATTGCAGCCTTGAGTGAGGCTGGTATGACCTTCGGCCCTGGGTAGCGATATCCCCAAGAGTTCTGAGAGATATTAGCACCAGCATCAGCACCATATTTTATAGCTTGAGGAGAGTTTGGAGTACCCTGCGAGGCTCCATCTACGGTCATAAAAATTTGGCAGGATAGCAGACGCACCCCGCTGCCCTCCTTACCATTACCCCCAGCTACGCCAGCCACGCCTTTGCCATTACCAGTGCGGGCTCCGACAGTCCCAGCTACATGGGTACCGTGACGATGAGCTGCGATGTTTGGGGACATATCTACGAAGTTGTAGCCATGGATGTCATCTATATATCCATTGCTATCGTCATCGACGCCCGCCACTCCGTCTCGCTCGGCAACATTGACGTAGAGATTATCCTTAAGGTCCTCGTGCTCAATATCTATTCCCCCGTCCACGATTGCCACGACCACATTGGGCTTACCAGTCTCAATCTTCCATGCTTCGTAAAGGTTGATATCAGCACCCTCGGCATAATAGGGTTTTCCCCCTGCGTTGTTGTAGTGCCATTGCAACGGTAGCCCCCCGTCGTTGAAAGGGGCCTCGGTCGCACGTGGGGTACTATCAAAACTTAGAGTGCGCGCTTGAGTATCGGAGGTATAGGGCATATGTATCTCCTCTGTCAGCACAACCCCTGGCAGTCTGCGGGCCGCCCCTATGGCACGGGGTACGGGGACACTCTCATCGAAGGTAATATCGTACCACAAGTGTAAACCCTCACGACGTGTGCGGCCCTCATACTTACCCGCATGAGGGAAAACACGACGCATCGAGCTAGCACCGATACTACGCAAGTACTCGTCCAACTCCTTATTACCACTACGTAGGCCATCCTGACCTGGCTCTAGAGCCAGTCTATTGCCAAGCTCCGGGCTTAACAATACGCGCAAAGTCCCTGGCATTACCGAGCTGTCGTGATGCGTATCGGCACTGCTGATGACAGGCACTTGAGACTGCGCCAAATCTTCCCCCTGATGGCAGCCTAGGAGGCTTAGCCCGAGAAGAGCTGATGCTATGGTATATTTCGTTATATGCATAATTAGCTATTATTAGTGATGCTTGCCTTACGGACACTATTCCCAGAGAATGCGTATCTCTGCCACAGGGACGGGGATACTCCGATACTTGATGTAATTGGTAACAATGCTGAAGCCTCCAGTCGCACTACTATGTTTATACGAGTATTTACGTGCATTTTCGCCCTGAGGAACAGGATAACCATAGCCCTCACGCTCGAGCAGCTCCACGAACTCATCGGAGTAGAAGAGATCTCCGTTGTAGAGTTGATAAACACGCTGGATATTACTATAGCATACAGCATACTCGGTAACAACCTTGGTCTTATTAGACACGTAGTAGAATCTAGCAGCAACGTCATCGCGCCCATCTACATCAAAAAAGTATGCACTATTGCTAGTAGGACGTGTGTTAATACTCGATTTACTCTCATTATAAGTGCCCCCATGCTCTGCTTCCCAAGCCCGCACCTGATCTAGGCTCACCGTCTGTCCGGCGAAATGCGCTGGTATCGTGCTAAGCGTAGGTTGGGGAGCGACCTGCTTGGGATGAAAGCAGTAAAGTACTCTATCGTAGCCATCCCCAACTATAATCTTAGCTCGCACTTGCACGGTTGCGTTGTAGTAAACGTTTTCCTTGAGCTCAGTGAAGCCATTGCGCAGGAGAAACTGACGCTGGTCCTCTAGCTCGGACAAGTCGGCAAAGAGATCACCACGGGTAGCATAGACAGTACTGATTACGTACTGCCCCTTGACAATACTATAACTGATAGAGTTGAAGGCCGGACTTACCGTCGAGAAACGCCACTGGTAATGATTAAAAAAGTTATCGGGCAGGAGCGTCAGAGTCCCTCCGCGAGCAAACTCGAAGTTACGTATCGGCAAGTCGCCCTCTAGGTAACCCGAGTAGGGTAATAGATGGTAAGGCATAGCCTGCTGACTTATCGTCAGTTCCCGTCCTACTCTACCATGCTGGTCTATCACCAGTAGCTTAGCCTCACGTGGGCTACGCCCTTGATGCGGTGATACTGTCAACTCGACCTGAGAGCTACGAGGTAATAGACGTATGCCTACCCAGTCAGCATCCGTTGTTATCCGCCAATCGGGGATATTGGTATCAATAGCCGTCAGGAGTGTAGCCCCCATAAAACTAACCTCCTGATGGTCCGACTCGGTATCTACTATCATAGGTGCTGCACTCTGCTCTATCAGCAGCTTGCGCTGAGTTTTACCGGCTACCACTATTAACTCAGCTGTACGCTCCTCAGAGCTGGTGTTGGCCGGTGCACTGAGGATGATGTTTTCTCCTAACCGTTGTGCGCTGAGCCATTCGGCATTTTTGATAAGCCCCCAATCACTACGATTGCTACGAACCTCCATCTGAAGACTCGCACCTGTGGCCTCTAGCCGGACAAAGTCGGCACTCATCACCTCTAGGCTATCCCCAGAGGCAATATCAGCCCGCTGGCAGGCATAACCCAGCAAGCAGAGCAAAGCAATGCTTAGTGCCTGTAATATCTTATGCTTCATACTACGTCTATGGTTATTTGTAGAATAGGTTAAACCGCAATACAGGGTCACGAGCATCGACAATACTCTTACCGAGATTCATCTCTAGCTTCCAACCCTTGGCTTTGTTTTGGAAGGTAAACCATCTGATACTGCTCTCATAGGATACCAACTCAAAACCTTCTCGTGCCATCAAGGCCTTAAACTCTCGTGTTAGGAAAGGCTCTCCCGCATACAAGAAGACAGCGCGGTTGATGTTGTCAAAGCCAAAATTCTTTTGTCCTTGAGTCCCCCCTATGTAGTATACACGATAAATCCACTCGCCATCGTTGATGATGTAGCGCCGAGTCGTAGGACGAGATTTGGCCTCATCGAGTTTCCCGCCATGCTGCTGCTCATAGGCCTCAATGACCGCTGCATCATTGGCACCATAAGTGAGCAAGCCATAAGGGAAGGTATCGAAGGTCGGATAGTCCTGCGGTTGCTTAGGATCGAGCTGAAGCAAGACATAAGGCTGAGATATGGTGCTCTCTACGCGTAGACGTGCATTCAGAGCTTCACAAACATAGACATTAGCATAGTCATGCACAAAGCCTAGATTCGTTATCAGTTCCATCAGACGCTCGAGGTATTTTGCCATCGTTTCCTTGTCTTTGGCAAATATTTTGGCGCTGGAGTAAATCCCATTATCAAAGGTGTACTCCACTCGGTTGAAAACAGGGCTCACTGTCTGGAAGCCCCAGGTATTAGGGTTGAAGAACCCATCTGGGATTTTTATGACTTCGCTGTGCCGCTTAGCCTCGAAAGCACGTATATCCGCAGCCGAAATCCCGAAATCAAACGAGGGTAGAATAACCGTCAAGATAGCATCCTGATGCAAGGTATATATTGTCGGCTCTACATCCGGAGCACTCAGTCGAATGGTCGTACTGCGAGCTTCCTCTGATTTGTTCTCGCTGATGGTGAGCTCGATAGTATTACGCGTAGGATGAGCAGATACCTGTACCCAATCCGCATCACAGTGGGCTGTCCAATCTTGGTAATTACTCTGAACAAATATACTAGCCTTACCTCCAAATTGGTCTACCCTATGCTCGGTAGGCACAAGGCTAAGCTCTCGCCCAGCACCGCTCTGGCGCACCATCAAGCTACGCAACAAACCATCGGCTAGCACCTTGACTTCGGCCGCCCGCTCATTGACGCCCACCTGCTCAGCCACACTAACTTTGAGAAGGTTATTATGTCGCGTTACTTTGATCCAGCTTGCCTCTGGGAAAGCTGTCCATTCCGCAGCGTTAGTAGATACCTCCACACTCTGTTCGCTACTGGCAGCACTAGAGAATAGAAGCACCTCCTCCGAGAGCTGTAGCATGGGGTCCTTGGGCTCGGAGCTACAGGAGATGCCCCAGAAGGCTAATACTAGGGTGTATAATATATACTTGAGTGTCTGTATACTCATAAATCTATAGATGATAGTGTAGTCGGGACTACGATTTATAGAGAGGGATCACATTATATGAGGGCTTCTCACCATCTCGCCAGTACTGGGTCTTTAGCCAGAGAAGGAGCTGCTTATCTCTATTGACATAGAGATAGGTATAGCTATCATACTCTACAAGAACAAAGCCCTCTTTGGCCATCAAGTCTGAGAACTCTTTAGTTACTAGATACAAGTCTCCCCACTTGTAGAAAACCTGACTTAGATTATTGAGAATGTGTGAAGACTGATAGAGGCGTGGCTCCATCACTGTACTATCCTGAGCACTAGGACGCTCCTTATAGATGTAAGTATGCAGATAAAATGGAGCCTCAGCATGATAGATGCTTACGGGCTGACCTGCCTTCTTACTCTCGCTAGATGATTTGAAGCTATCCAGCTCGGAGCCTCGAGCCACCTCGTAAACGCGTACATCCTCGGGCGTAGCCTTATGGAAATCCGTTAGCCCAAGCGAGAGACTAGCAAGGCTGGGCTGGGCAGAGGGCTGGTCAATAACGGGGACAAAAAATACTTGTTGCCCCGAGCTAGTAACCTGTAGGCAGGCTCGTGTCTTATTCTGTCTATTGATATAGGTGTGCGTAAAGGTGCTACTATTAGATGTAGCCACGACTTCGGGTTCGTACCCTTGGCTACCTAAATAAGCAATAAACTCCGATGAGCGCAGTGTGGCAGGATCTTTAACAGCTAGGACTGCACGATAGACAAACTTATCGCTGAGGTTTAGGGTCTCGTAGTGAATCTCTGGGAATAGGTTATTATCCGTACTAAGCGTATAGTAACGGTAAACCTGAGGATTAAGGGCTGTGGCAGGACTAGGTACTGCCTTGATAGTGTGTCTACGTTGCTCTTGCTCAGGGCCTAGGATAGCATTGATGGACTCACCCCAAGCAATCAAGGGTAAGATATAGCGTTGCTTCCCATGCTGTACAATAGTAACCACAGCCTGCCCTTGCTCAGAGAGTCCTCTAAGGGTAATGGTCCCTGTACGCTGCCCTTCTGCCTGAAACTCTTTTACAGATACGGCAATGCGCCCTTCGTGCGGAATGGCGACAGCCTCGATCCAGTCTACATCACTCTCGGCACTCCAAGAGCGAATATAGGTCTCTACGTAGAGGTTCCCCTCTAGGGCAAAGCGGTCTATGACAGCATGCTCCTGATCCACAACGAAGGGAGTATCACTGCCTCTCTGATTGATACTAAGAGACTCACTCTTCCCCCCAGCGAGGACCACGACTTGAGCCGTGCGTGCTCCTGGGTAAGGATTGGCAATCACCTTTAGCTTTAGCCTATTGCCATCCTGTGACAGACGGACCCAACCGGCATTTACGGAGCTAGTCCAGGCCGCATAGTCCGTATTAACGATGACCTCTAACTCTGTAGCTTGCGGGCTGACGTCTATATTCCGCCCCTGAGCCGAGAGTAGCTCCAATTCGTTCTTGGGAGCCTCATCGCGACAGCTGACGAAACCCACAAAGAGCAAGAGAAGCATACACAGAAAAGTAGTTTTTCTTACCATACGGAATTAATTAGTTGTTCATAATACTATACTACAAAGGTCTAATGTAGAATATAATACGCCAAAATTACAACTTTGGCACGACACAAGAAAGAGGATGCACGTAAAAAACTACATCACTTCCCCAACCACATAAGTAGCAAACGCAGCGAGGGCATAGCGACATCAGTCGCTATGCCCTCGGAAAGCTCTAGCTAAGAGGCTATTACTTCAGACCCAGCTTCTTGGCGATGTGCTTGGGTACAGCATCCTTGTGGATGAGGATGTTCATCGTACGGCCCTTGACATAGTTGTATGATACATACCATACCCCATTGTAAGCACCCGTTTCGCCCCAGCTATTCTTGACCATAAAGAATTTACGGCCGTTCTGATTCACAGCCTTACCATAGATGGTCATACCGTGGTCATCGGTAAGGGTCTTATTGTCGTAACCCATCTGGCGGTATTCCTGCGTAGGCTCTATCTCTGGTACATCAGCACGCTGGATGGCAGCATCCATATTGCTCTTGGCTGCAGAGCCAAACCAACGAGCGAAGTCGCTACCCTTGTTGTTCATCTCTGCGATATCTGCCAGGACACCGAGACCGTTGCGCGTGAAGCCTTTCTCGGTAACATCAGCACCCCATGCGAAGGTATAACCCTTGTCAATAGCAGTGTCCATAACCTCCATCAGCTCGTCGATAGGGAGGTTGTAGCTCTCGGCCCAACGCCAGTTGTCGGGGATCTCTAGGGCAAACTTGGAGTAAAACGGATGGTGCGTATACGAGGTGAGCGACACGTAGTCATCTGGCTTGAGGCCTAGCTCGGCCGCATAGCTCTTGGGCGTGTACTCCTTGCCATTGTAGCGAAACTTCTCGGGCAACTGTCCTAGATAGCCATCGAGGATAGCATCGAAACCTTTGGTCCAGGCCGTAGAGAGCGTACCGTTGGGTTTCTCTATGACGGCCTTAAGGTAAGCCTTGAGGACAGCTGTTAGCTCGTTATGCTGGTTGTTGGTCGTACCATAGTTGAGACCAAGCATCGTGCTACGGGGTACAGCTCCATAGTGCTTGAGGACATACAGTACATCATAAAAAGACCCTCCTTGCTCAAAGTTGAGGTGCCCATCGAGACGTACAAACTTACGGGCCTTATCACGGTACGAATGACTGACAACGAACATTTCGCTCAGGTCGTAGCCGCTCTTACCTGTGCGGATAAGCTCTTCCTCGAAGAAGCCTTGCCCCGAATAACTCCAGCAAGTGCCACTATTAGCTTGGTTCTTAATAGAGCTACGTCCTAGCTCCTTAACGACAGTAAATACGTTCTTGGCATTAGGGTCATTCTGAGCGTCCTGAGCCTGTGCTACTAAGGGCATAGCGGCGAGCATAGCCGTAGCGAGGATAAGTTTCTTCATTGACTTATATCTTAAATATGTTAGTTAGGTTAAGCACAAAGATACATAAACTCAAGCAATTTTGCCATAGCGGAGTGAAGCTATAAGCAACCTCAGGGCAACCGCATCAAATTCTGAGAAGCTTTCTGAGGTATTCTGGATTCATCGCCGCCTTAAACATTCTCTTCTTCACAGAGTGCTTGTCTTTCTGAGCCTTAACGATCCCCAAGG
>JAXFXP010000052.1:0-6307 GCA_034091595.1 Porphyromonas sp. | reverse complement strand
CCAGCATCTCTTGCTGACGCCTAGCTCGGCGCAGCTCTGTATAGAGGCTCTCTATAGCCTCAGCACTACGATAGGACTCGGAGAGTCGTAGGTGAGGCTTCGTCCGTGGACGATAACGACTAACAACAGTCTCCTCTGTATGTATAGCCCCTAGTGCCAGCAGGCGCTGGTAACTGCGACTAATACTTTGCCCGACACGTGTCTGCAAAGCTTGCAGAGTTAGCCCCGCCTGCTTGGACTCACGCAGCGCATCCAGCAACTTGCAGTCTAGCTCAGGGAGAGGTTGCTCTGCCTCAAAGTCTTCGTATGCATATATAAGTGTCTTGCTCTCTGGCAATAGACCTCCGGGCATAGCAGTACGCATCACTTGCCCTAGACTACACATATAGTAGTCAGCCATCCAATGCCACAGTGCTAGCAATGCACTAGAGACCAGAGGTTTTTCGTCCAATATACCCTCGACCTGCTTGACTTGCCTACCTTTCAGCTCTTCCGGAAGTTCCTCGTACACACGTGCTATTACCCCCGTATAGAATCGCTTCTTACCAAAGGAAACCACAGCTCGACAACCTACGAGTGTATGTGCAGGTTGCCCAGCTGTGGACTTTAGTTGGTAATGATAAGACTGCTCTAAGGCTAATGGTAATATAATCTCTGCGTACATAGAGGCTAGACAGAAGAGAGGAAACTACCAGATAATAGGGCGTAGCCCTTGAGCTATGAGGAAAGCATTCGCTTGGCTGAAGTGCTTGCACCCCATAAAGCCCCTATGGGCTGATAAGGGCGAAGGATGCGGAGCCTCCAGTACTAGATGCCTACGCCTATCTATCATAGCCCCTTTGCGACGTGCTGGACTCCCCCATAGCATGAAGACCATCGGTTGCTGACGCGCATTGAGGACCTCTATAACCTTATCTGTAAATGTCTCCCAGCCCCAACCTTGATGAGAATTGGCTCTGCCAGCAAAGACCGTTAGCGTAGTATTGAGGAGGAGCACGCCTTGCTCGACCCATGGCATTAGGTGTCCCTCTACAATCTGGCTAGCATGCCCCAGATCACTCTCTATCTCTTTTTTGATATTACACAAGCTGGGAGGCACAGCGATGCCTGGGGGAACAGAGAAAGCTAAGCCCTCGGCCTGCCCCATACCGTGGTAAGGGTCTTGTCCTAGGATGACCACACGGACAGCATCTAGCGGGCAGGCATCTAGAGCTCTGAAGATGTCTCGCCCTCTAGGATATACAGGCTCTGCACCTGCATAAGCTGTGCGCACACGCTCGGCCAAGTGCTGGAAGTAGAGTTTATCAAACTCCTCCGATAGCGCACTATGCCACGAAGGTTCTAGCCGTACATTCATGCCTTAGTTTTGCTTGGTTTTACGCTTATAGGAGAAGGCTTGCCATAAGTCTTCTGGCCAATTCTGCTGAGCCATCTCCCACTTAGCCAGCACAAAGAGGTAATCACTAAGACGATTCACCCAGGGTATTAAGCCCTCGGGTAGTGGGTCTATGCGCTCCAGCGTCCACAGACGGCGCTCGGCACGTCTACAGACAGTGCGTGCTAGCTGTATCTGAGCAGAGAGGACGGTGCCACCCGGCAGAATGAAATAGCCATTGTTGGGCGTTTCGCTCATCATCCTTGCAGTCTCGGCCTCTAGCTGCTCTAGCCATTCGGGCGCAAAGCTATTAGGATTTTCGTTTCTCCGCTCACTAGGCGTTGCTATTAGGCTCATCATCTGCATTATGGCCATCTGCATACCTCCTATGAAGGAGTGGCGAGCATCGCTCTGCTCCAGCATCGCACGGATAAGCCCCAGATGAGCGTTAAGCTCATCCATCGTCCCATTAGCCTCTATGCGTGGGTCATCCTTAGGGACACGAACACCTCCGAAGATAGCCGTTGTCCCCTTATCCCCAGTTTTTGTTACTATTCTTGCCATTTGTCTTAGTCTTGGTTTCGGTTTATTGGTTCGAACATTAGGATAGCCACACCATAGCCCTCTAGCTCTAAGCTGTAAGGGGCAAAAGTGGTAAGACAGCTTATGCTCTCCTGATCGGTAAGCAGATCAACGACTCTGTACACAGATCTAGACCCACAGCCGAGGAGCTGTAATACTGCTGTATCGAATCGTAAATTAGCCCTCTGGGCTTCCTCTGAGAAATTGGCCACCACAAGGACAAAGCCCTCGGCAGTATAACGAACGAAGCTGAGCAAGCGATGTCTATCATAGCCCGGTCCCTGCAGATAATTAAGACCGTGATAAGGCGCTACAGCCAATAGTTGGTGCTGGCTCGCTAAACGAAGGATGCGCCTGTGGTAGTCTAGAGTATCACGCTCGGCATCCTCTAGGGCTGCACCTTGATAGTCTCTACCTAAACGCCTGAGGCTATCTAGAGACCAATAGTCGAATATGGTGGTACGTCCATCGAGCCCACTATAACCCTCTGCCTCCATCCCAGCCTCGCCCAGCTCCCCAGCAAAATAATGCAGGTAGGGCTGTATACCACTGAGCGCAGCTACAGCTAGGGCTGGCCTAATAGCTCTATGCTGTCCCGCAAAGTAGGGAGACGTAAAGCGTTGCTCATCGTGATTCTCTAGGAAATAGCACATCCTACTCTGTAGACTACCGACAGCATCTCGGCTTGGGTCGAAGGCATCAGCAGAGATCTCTGCACGTACAATGCCCCGCAGAGTATCATATACCCCTACCTTATCGTAGAGATAATCGAAGCCGGCCGCCACATACTCACCATAGCGATGGCTTTGGTATATCTCAGCTAAGAAGATGAGCGGATAACGCTCCTTAAGTCTAGGCAAAGCCCAAGCCCAAAATGCTGGCGGTACCATCTCGGCCATATCGCAGCGAAAACCATCCACACCTTTAGCGGCCCAATACTCCAGTATGGAATACATCTGTTGCCACGTACGGGGGATAGGCTCGAAGTGCTGATGCCCTCCGCCTTGATAGTCTACGCCATAGTTAAGCTTGATGGTCTCGTACCAATCGCCCCTAGAGGGATAAGCCGTAAAGCAGTCATTCCCTGTAGCCTTAGCTGGATACTCTCGGTAGGTACCTCCATCGGGTAGCTGCAACTCCTGCTCTAGTATATAATAGAAGTTATTGTCCCTAGAGAAGGCACTGCTAGTATCATCTGCCGCCCCTAAGTCGCATATATCCGGAGGAGCCACATCGGAGTGATAACTGCGCGCTACATGATTGGGGATGAAGTCAATCATCAGTCTCATCCCTGCCCTGTGAACACGCTGTACCAAGGACTCAAACTCCTCCATCCTATGCTCAACCACCTCTGCAAGCTCTGGCGCTACATCGTAGTAATCCCGCACAGCATAGGGCGAACCTGCTATACCCTTGACTAACTCCTCGGGGTCAGCGTCTATGCCTGGATAAGACTCGGCTGTAGCATGCTCTAGCACCCCGATAAGCCACAGATGGGTGCAACCCAAACTCTTGATATAACGCAGAGCTGCTTCGTCCCAAGAAGAGAACTTCCCAGAGCCATTAAGTGCTAGAGAGCCCCCTGGCTGCTTGGTGCTATTGTAGTTGCCCCATAGCCGTGCCAGAGCTGAATATATGACGATGCGCCCATTCATGATCTAAGGCCGTGCTTTGGATATTATCAGACTAAAATATGGAAACTTGTGCTCTAATATGCGCTCCGCATCGCAGAGATGCAGTTCACGCCCTGCATAACCCACAAACTCTAGGTAATGCCACGAGCGCTGAGGGTAAGCCCGTATGGCTCGCTTTATCTCTGCCTCTGCCATAGAGCCCTTCATCACCACTATACTATGCTTGCTCTGCCAAGCCTCCTGCCACTCAGCCTCCGTAGCTTCGCCAGGGATAACTCGTAGTTGCTCGTCCAGCTGCACTAGCTGGCCCCCGATGAGAGCATTACTAGCGATGAAGGCTGGCACACCAGGATGGTATTCGCTGGGTATCTGCATCTCCTCTAGGTATTCACCGATGTAGGCACTGCTAGCATAAAATCCGGCATCGCCTATAGCTACTACAGCTATGGTCGCCTCGGGCTGAGCCTCGAGCATACGCTGTATATCCTCAGCAACAGCTCGGTAAGCCTCCTCTGCACCCTCGCGCTCCTTATTGACAGGCATATCGTAGTTGATGATTTGCTCGGGCTTAATACCTAAGCTAAGCATAATGCTCTGACTTTTGGAAGCCTTCCGCCCATTGGGGCTCAATGACGAAGGTGCATATATAGCATCGGCACGCTCTAGTAGGCGTAGTGCCCGTAGCGTTATTAGCTCGGGATCGCCCGCACCGAGGGAAACGAAGTGTACTTTATTCATTATAACTCGCTGTAAGGTGGTATTACGTTTAGGGTTTGGAACTCCTGTTTTAGATAATCAATACGATAGGCCACATGCTGTAGGCCATTACTCAGCACTAGATAAGGCACACGTAGTGCCATATTGTAGCGTAGAGCCTGCTCTAGCACACGTTGGCTAAGGGAGACTTCGGGTGCTTTGTACTCGAGCAACATCAGTGGTTTGAGCTGTTTGTCATAGAGAATAGTATCCACACGTTTACGTGTATCTCCGACTTGCAGCCCGACCTCATTCATCAGCAGCTCTGCTGGGTAACCTAGTTTATCCAGCAGATAATGTACTACGTGCTGCCGCACCCACTCCTCCGGAGTCAGACGCACCATCTTACGACGCAGATCGTCCCATATATATAGCTTACCCTCACGTCGCTCTACACGGGCAGGGAATGGGGGCAGATTTAGCTGATTCATTATCTTTGTAGTCTGTGGCTGGGGAAGCCGAGGCTTCCGAATACGGCTTCTAATGCACAGACAAAGATAATATAAATGTATCTATGCTTACCTACGAGCAAATAGCACGAGAGATTGCCGAGCGAAAGCTACGAACGGCCTATCTACTCTCGGGCGAAGAGCCTTACTTTATAGACAAACTCACAGAGCAATTCCTAGGGCTAATACCAGAGGAAGAGCGCGACTTCAACCTCAGCGTACTCTATGGCAACGACAAGCAGTGCGACCTAGCACTGATTACGAGTGAGGCTATGCGCTTCCCGATGATGGGTGAGCGCCACATGGTCATTGTCAAAGAGGCACAGCAGATAACAGACCTCGACAAAATATCTAGCCTCATCGCAGAGCTACCAGATACTACTTGCCTTATTCTGGCCTACAAGAAAAAAGCCGACAAGCGCAAGGCTCTGTACAAAACCTTCACCACTGCTGGCGCTATCTACGAGAGTAACCCTATATCCGAGCGTGAAGTCCCCAAGTTCATCTCCACCAGCCTAGCGGCCCAGCATATAGATATCGATGCGCACACTGCTCAACTCATGGCGGACCATACAGGCAACGACTTAGAGAAAATCGTTAGCGAAATAGAGAAGCTATCCATCGTCTTCGGTGGCAAAGGGGGCAAACTAACGCCCGAGCTTGTCGAGGAATACGTAGGCATCAGTCGAGAATACAATAATTTCGAGCTGCTCAATGCCCTTACGAAGCGTGATGCAGCAAAGGCTTTCCGCATTGCCTACTACTTTGCCGCCAATGAGAAAAACTACCCGATACAGATGACACTGCCCGTGCTCTTCAATTTCTATGCACAGCTTATGGGAGCTTATTATCTGCCGCAAAAAGACGAACGTAGTCTAGCCTCTGCTCTTGGTATCCCCCCTTATATGGCTCGTGATTATCTGCAGGCGATGCAGAGCTATTCTGCAGGTCAGACCTACAATATTATACGGCAAATACGCCTAGCCGATGCTACCAGTAAAGGCGTAGATGCTCAGGTGAGCAGCAACGAAATACTACGCGAACTAATATCCTATATCCTCACCTGCTGAGCTTGCTCTCTGTATTAGCACTAAAAACTAAAGATTGCAGTACTGCATTTCGAAAATGCAGTACTGCAATTTTCACTTTTTTGTACTGCAACCGACACAGACTAACTAGAGGCTACCACAGGCTATAGTACTACCACAGCCTCGAGCCCCAGCAAGAGCTACAGCACCAGAGTATATCGGGCTGTCGAGTCCATAGCCCAGCAGCAAGAACGCTCAGGCGCGCCACGGTCTCTATCCAATCAAGCACCTCATCTGGTGATGGTGCGATTAGCGTCTACAGCTGCTAGCATATAACGGAAGGGACAGGCTCGCACTAGAACTACTCAGGGCAACCGCATCAAATTCTGAGAAGCTTTCTGAGGTATTCTGGATTCATCGCCGCCTTAAACATTCTCTTCTTCACAGAGTGCTTGTCTTTCTGAGCCTTAACGATCCCCAAGG
>JAXFXP010000051.1:0-16255 GCA_034091595.1 Porphyromonas sp. | reverse complement strand
GAATTATCTAGTGTCCTCGTGTTGTCGCCCAATACCCGGAGACACTGTCCTCGGTATTGTAGATGAGCACGAGCAAGTACACGTACACAAGCTGGCCTGCCCTGTAGCTACCCGCATCAAATCTACAGAGGGCAACAGGCTAGTTACCACGCATTGGGGAGAACATCATGGCGCGCGCTTCCAGACGACATTAATCTTCCGAGGAGTAGACAATATCGGTATCCTGCACAGCATTACCCAGACTCTGCTTGAGCATAGCCATATCAATATATGTGGCATCAACATTAGCTGTAAGGATGGTATTTTCTCGGGGCAAATCTCCGTACTCGTCCACAATGTCCAGGAAGTAGAGAAGATATGTCAGGTACTAAAACAACACGAAGCTATTATCAGCATACATAGACTAGCTGAGGAAACCCTCAAACATAGCCACAACAGGAGCAAAAGATGAATACAAGTTTTCAGATGATGAGCAAGGCAGCAGGAGCTGCCTGCAATATGCGCTGCGACTATTGCTACTATCTAGAGAAAGAGGGCTTATTCTCCACAGAGCCAGCTATACCAGAGATGAGCGACGAGGTATTAGAGACCTTCGTACGCGATTACATCAGCGCCCAGCCAGAGGGTATGCCTGTTGCCTTCACATGGCACGGAGGCGAAGCTTTGCTACGCCCACGCAGCTTCTACGAGAGAGCCCTAGAGCTACAGCACCGCTATGCTGGGGGGCGTCGTATAGAGAACAGTCTACAGACCAATGGCCTGCTTATGACTGAGGACTGGTGTCGCTTCTTTGCCGACAACGAGTTCCTCATAGGCATATCGCTAGATGGAACAGAAGCGCATCACGATGCTTTCCGACGTACGGTAGGCAAGCAGGGTAGCTTCGCACGAGTTCTCAGAGCTATAGAGATGATGCAGCGTCTGGGTACAGAGTTCAATGTCCTCTCCACTATCAACAGCCGCAATGCCGACGAACCTCTAGAGTACTACCGCTTCCTGCGTGGTATTGGCGTACGATACATTCAGTTTACACCTATTGTAGAGCGTATCAATAGCCTAAGCCTAAAGCATCAGCACGTCGAAGCTCCTTACATAGACCTCAAAAAGGAGCTACGCCAGATGCACGATGGTCTAGATGTCCGTATGGCTCCCTATAGTATCACAGCCCGTCAGTGGGGGGACTTCTTGATAGGCGTCTTCGATGAATGGGTACGGTGTGATGTAGGCGAAGTTTTCGTCCAAATGTTTGACTCTACACTCGCAGGATGGATGGGGGTCTTACCTGGTGTATGTACCCTAGCCCCGGAGTGTGGGCATGCTGGCATTATGGAGTATAACGGGGATGTTTTCAGCTGCGATCACTACGTCTATCCACGCTATCGTCTAGGTAATGTGCGTGAGCGCAACATAGGTGATATGATGCGTAGCCCCGAGCAACAACGCTTCGGCACAGCCAAACGTACAGGCCTGACCCAGCAATGTAAGAGCTGCGAATATCTTTTCGTATGCCACGGTGAGTGCCCCAAAAACCGCTTCATCAAGAGCAGAGATGGCGAGTACGGACACAACTACCTCTGCCATGGCTATTATGCTTTCTGGCGACACTCCGCCCCCTATATGCGCTATATGCGCCAATGTTTGCTCCTAGGGCAAGCCCCTAGCCTGATTATGGAACGCCTTGCCGCAGGGCTTCCACTCGAACACACCTAGAGGAATACAATATGATACAGCAGCCACAACATCAGGCCGCACTATACACCGCCCTACGGGGATTGGTAGCACGCCTTATATCTGAGACTAGTAGCAAAGAACGTAAAAGCCTTTTCCGTCTTTTCAGGTCCGAAGAGCTAAGCAAAATCTTTGCACGTAAGGACGAAGACGAACATAACCAAATACCGAGTCTGCTAAGCACGCTAGAGGTAGCACGTGTAGCGAGCGAGGAGCTATTCCTAGACCGCGATAGCCTCATAGCCCTACTCCTATATACACCTTATAGCGAAGGGCTGATCACAGCCAAGACGACCGAGCAATGTTACGGCCTAGAGGTACAACGTCTGTTGTCGCTCATGCAACGTGCCTCGGCACTGTATAGCCGCAGAGAGTCTATCAGCAGTGAGAACTTCCACAACCTGCTCCTCTCTATGGCAGAGGATATACGTGTTATTCTCCTTATCATAGCTGATAGACTGCACCGTCTGCGCCACGCCAAACGTTTGTATGACCGTGAGGGATGCATAGCTCTGGCCGTAGAGGCCTCGTTCCTCTATGCTCCTATCGCTCACCGCTTAGGCTTGTACAAAATCAAAGGCGAGATGGAGGATCTATGCCTCAAATGGAGAGACCGTAAGACCTATGACTTCATCGTCCGCAAACTTGGTGAGAGCAAAGCTAGCCGAGATGCCTTTATCGCAGCCTTTATTGCGCCTATACGCAAGCGTCTAGAGGAGGTGCTCGATGTCCCTTTCGAAATGAAAGGACGTACCAAAAGTATCAGCTCGATACACAACAAGCTACGCAAACAAGCCTTCGAGGACATCTACGATCTCTTCGCCATACGCATTATTGTAGACTGCCCTGTAGAGCGTGAGCGTCTCATCTGTTGGCAAGTCTACTCCATCATAGCGGATATGTATCGTCCTAACCCAGAGCGCCTCAAAGACTGGATAAGTATACCCAAAAGCAATGGATACGAGAGCCTGCACACTACCGTCATGGGGCCTGAGAACCGCTGGGTGGAGGTACAAATACGTTCTCAACGTATGGACGCCATTGCAGAGCAAGGGGTAGCCGCCCATTGGAAGTATAAAGGCATCAAAAGCGAAGGTGGACTAGATGAGTTCTTAGCCTCTGTGCGCGATACACTAGAGGCAGTGAAAGCTCACGATGGAGCAGACAGACGTGGCATCCTAGAGCGGTCGATGATGACTATTAAGGCTCAGGAGATATATGTCTTTACTCCCAAGGGGGAGGTC
The DNA here is from genome assembly GCA_034091595.1 of Porphyromonas sp. Classification (GTDB taxonomy): domain Bacteria; phylum Bacteroidota; class Bacteroidia; order Bacteroidales; family Porphyromonadaceae; genus Porphyromonas. The sequence continues at coordinate 13,283 of JAXFXP010000051.1, read as the reverse complement.
ATGAAGCTCCCCAAAGGAGCTACAGTGTTAGACTTCGCTTTCTCTATCCATAGCCGCGTAGGTGCTAGTGCTATCCTTGGCAAAGTAAATGGTAAGAATGTCTCCCTAAAACACCAGCTAAGTAATGGCGACGCTGTAGAGATTATCACCAGTGCACAGCAGAGCCCCAAACAAGATTGGCTATCGGTAGTCGTTAGCACCAAAGCCAAGGCGCGCATACGTCAGTTGCTACGTGCAGAGGAGGAACAGGGGATTGCCATCGCTAAGGAACTCGTCCAGAGGCGGCTCAAAAACAGGAAACTCCCCTACAACGAGGCTGTATTCATACGACTAACTATACGCCGTGGCTACAAAGCCTTGTCGGACTTCTACCGAGACATCAAGCACGAGAAATTAGATGTTACGGCATTCATCGACCAATATGAGCAAGAGCTACGGCTAATAGCCAGCGAGGCACAGAGCCGTATAGACAACGTGCAAACAATTCGCTCTGCTGACACCTTCACAGGTCTGAGCGAGCTGGCGGAAGTCCAAGCCAATACCGCTACCGAGCGCGAAGTCCTTGTCATAGACCAAGGTCTTACAGGCGTAGTCTACAGCTTCGCCAAATGTTGTCAGCCTGTATACGGAGACGAGGTATTCGGCTTTGTCTCTAGTAAAGGTATCAAGATACATCGCACAGACTGCCCCAATGCTCCCGATATGATAGAGCGAACTGGGCACAGAGTGCTAAATGCTCGCTGGGCTGGCAATGATGGTGAGGGCAGTAGCCTAGTACAGATAGAGGTTGTTGGTAGAGATGATATAGCAGTAGTAACTCATATCATCTCCCTCATCAAGAAGGAATCTCGCTGTATGCTACGGAGCTACTCGATAGACTCGGGAGATGGATTATTCCGTGGGACCTTTGTAATCAAACTAGAGCAAGGCTCTAGCCTGAGCAACCTCGTCAAGAAAGTACGCAGTGCCGTAGGTGTCAAGCAGGTGATACGTCACTAGGCACTACTATTACTTGGTACCCGTACGCTCAGTACAACAAGGGGATGTGGCTACTTAGCCACATCCCCTTGTTGTATACGCTTGTACTATGGTCTCCTAGAAGCCAAACTTACCATTCTGATGCTGCCATTCAGACTGAGGTATTATATTCTCAATAACGTCCCAGTGCTCAGCAATCTTACCAGACTCTACACGGAAGAGGTCGTAGAAGCTCACATGCTTACCTGCGAACTCGCCCTCGTTCACGACTAGTACAAAGTTACCCTCACCAAGTACCTTGTGAATGCGGTCGTACTTCATAGTGATGCCGTTCTTAGCCATCTCAGCCAAGGCTGCACCTAAGCCAGACAAGCCATCGGCAATTGCAGGATTATGCTGTATGTACTTATCACCATCGAAGTAACTCGTTAGTTTTTCGGGAGCTTGTCCCATCAGCACATCCCGTACGAACTGCTCCACTAGCGCCTTATTACTTGCTGTTTTGTCTAAGTCTTTGACAGCTGTCGTACCGTCAATCATAGTGTGTCCGCTGGGATTAGGATTAGTTGGTGTCTCAGCGAGGTTATCCCAATGCTCCACAATCTTACCATCCTGGAAGCGGAAGATATCGAAGCCTATCTTAGGACCGAAGAAGTTATAGTCCGTATGAGCGAAGACAAAGTCTCCGTCCTGGAATACACGCACTGTATTCACGCGGGCCGTGCCTTGGGGCAAAGCAGAGAGAGCGGCACCAAAGCCAGCCAAACCATCCTTAATAGCAAGGTTATGCTGTGTGTACTTGTTAGGGTTGATAAAAGCGACAGGGGCTGTATCGCCTGTCTCGATGCTCTTCAGGAGAGCTACTACTTGTTCTTTGGGATTCATAGTCTTTTTTGTTTCCTTTGTTACTTGGTCCTTACTTGTTCCACAGCTTAGTCCTAGGACAGCTGTAGCTAGTACTGTCATCAGTTTTGCAGTCTTTGTCATCGTTCTTTACGTTGTTGTTTGTTTACGCTGCAAAGGTATAGACGAGGACGTAGGGACAAATAATACATTTCGGACTATGTATGGTAAATCTCGGCAAAGGCTTTATGCATCAACCTTCGGAGTAATCTATACAAAGACTTCTACGAAATTCATTGGGGCTCTGCCCACAGTGTTTACGGAAGAACTTATTAAAGTTGGTTGGCTCATCAAACCCAAGCACGAAGCCTATCTCTTTGACCGAAACAGAGCTATAAGCCAACAGACGCTTAGCCTCAAGGATACGTCTATGGTCTATATAGACCTTGGGACTCAGTCCTACGGCTGCACGTACGACCTGTGATAGAGGCTTCTCCTGTGTAGATAATAATGGTAGATAGTCCTGTACATGATACAGACTCTGGTAGTGTTCCTCGACCAAATCGAAGAAACGCTCTGCCAATCGGCTAGTTATATTAGGTATCGTATCTACAACTCGCCGTGCAATCTCAGCTAGTAATATACGCAAGCAACTGCGACTTACTACATCTTGGTATGGGTCGCTGGGTCTTGATAGCTCGCATATCAATTGATTGATTAAGCCTCCGATAGGCAAGCCGTCAAGACTAATAATACGATGAGAGAGTGTACCAACGCCCGACACTTTACGCAGTAGCTGTACATCGCTCGAAAGCTCTCCGAGAAAATCTGGAACGAATAGGACAGCATAGGCTCTCAGATAACTATCCAGGGAGAACTAACATACTTGCCCAGGACTGATTAAGAGGGCTTGTGATGCTCCTATATGTAGATCCTCGAAGTCTATTGACAAGTGTAGCACGCCCTGCTCTATCCAGATAAGTTGATAAAACTCGGCTCTATGTACGACAGTTGTTTGCTCCGCTTTCTCCCACAAATAGTCCAAGGTTTTTGCCTCAATGCTTCGGGTAGAGGCATTGAAGGCGTATCGTTTTATATCCATTTCACTCATTATCAATACAAAGGTACAAATACATATACTTTGGAGTAGAGCCGTATTGCACAGGATGGCACTCCTAGAGGTACTGTGCATTCTCCGACTCAGGGCACTCCGAAGAGATGGATAATTTTAAGTACCTTTGTTTGTTTTATATATAGAACCCTATTCCGAAGAGAAAGATATACATGCCCGACATACAGAGGATATTCGCTTGCCGTGCCCCATTAGGTGTGATAGCTATATTGGCTATCTCATCATTGGCTGTGCCGCTTGGAGCTAGTCGCTCTGGTCGTCTGACTGAGCGCAGAGCAATAGCTGATACTGTAGTCGCACTACGTGATAGCAGTCGCTTGCTACGTCAGCTAGATAGTATTGCATCAACGGACACCAGCAAGCGAACACTCGTCATAGACTCCACCGCAGTACTAAGACAGGCTGTGCGAGACAGTCTGCGCTCTGCTACAGCCACAGGTCTTGGCGACAGCTTACGCAGGTCTGAGTCCGATAGCCTCGGCTCGCAGCCTACGAAAGCACGCAAAGCCGATGCTGGCTTCGACGACATCATCGAATACAAAGCGCAAGACTCGGTAGTGATGCTCGGCTCCAACATGGTTTATATGTTTGGACCCAGCACTGTTGACTACAAAGACAAAGGTATCGAAGGCGAATATATGCGCCTCAACGTCGATAGCAACCTCGTATACGCCCACTACACTTTAGATAGTCTAGGTAATCCCAAAGCCCATCCGAAGTTTAAGGACGGAGGTCAGAGCTACGAGGCCAAGAGTATGAACTACAACTTCAAGACCAGTAAAGGCTTCATCACGGGCGTTGTCAGTCAGCAGGGCGAAGGCTATATCACAGCCGAAAAAACCAAAAAAGGTGATGATGGCTGTATGTATATGGAGGGAGGACGTTACTCTACCTGTAGCAACCACGAGCATCCGCACTTTTATCTACAGCTAACCCGAGCCAAAGTCCGTGCTGGTAAAAACATTGTGGCTGGCCCTAGCTACCTAGTGATAGCAGGTGTACCTCTTCCTATTGGACTGCCCTTTGGTTTCTTTCCCTTCAGCAGTCGCTATAGCTCAGGTATCCTGATGCCGAGCTATGGAGAGGAAACAACACGTGGGCTATACCTACGTGAGGGTGGTTACTACTTTGCTATCAACGACTATGTAGACTTAGCACTGACCGGAGATTGGTACAGCCGTGGTTCCTGGGGCGTGAACGCTCGCAGTAACTACCGCAAGCGCTATAGATACAATGGAGCACTAAGTGCCAGCTACCTGGTTACAACCAATGGGGACGAGGATGTAGCAGGTACTTATAGCAAAACCACGGACTTCCGTATCAGCTGGACGCATAGCCAAGATGCTAAGGCCAACCCTAACCAAACATTCACAGCGAGCGTCAATTACTCTACGAGTAAGTATAACCACAACTCGCTCAATACGCTCTACAACCCAGGCGTAGCCTCACAGGACACCAAAAGCTCCTCTATAAACTACACGCGTACCTTCGCAGGGACACCCTGGAGTCTATCTGCATCTATTGATGCTACACAGACCTCTAGGGACCAAATGGTAACGCTCAATTCGCCCAACATATCGCTGAATATGAGCCGTATTTATCCCTTCAAGCGTAAAAACCGAGTCGGTAACGAACGCTGGTACGAAAAGATCAGTATGAGCTACAGTGCTCAGCTACGTAATAGTATATCTGTCAAAGAGGACTCTATATTCAAAAAGAACCTATTCCGAGACTGGAACAACGGTATCAGCCACTCTATACCCATATCAGCCTCGTACAAGATACTTGACTATATAGACTTTACGCTCAGTGCCAACTACAACGAGCGTTGGTACTCATACAAGAATATCAAGCGCTACGACGAAGTAGAGCAAAAGGTCGTTACAGAGCGTGAGTATGGATTCAACCGTGTCTATGACTTCAGCACCTCTGCTAGTCTATCTACGACTATGTATGGCTTCTTCAAGCCTTGGAAGGTCTTCGGCAACAAGCTCAATATGATACGTCATCGTATCACACCCTCGATAGGGGTGAGCTATCGCCCCGACTTTGGTTCGGACTTTTTCGGCTACTACCGAGACCTCAATTATACCAATGCTTCGGGTCAGGCAGTACACGAGAATTATAATATTTACGATGGGACGATGTTTGGCTCAGTAAGTCGTGGTAAGAGCGCCTCTATAAACTTCAGCATTGACAACAACCTAGAGGCTAAGATCCGAGCTATAGATCCTAAGGACAGCACAGAGACCTTCAAAAAGGTCAGCCTCATAGACAACTTTTCGCTTTCCTCTAGCTACAATATGGCGGCGGACTCGTTTCGTCTAGCAGACATTAGTGCACGCATCGCCTTCAAACTACCAGGGGGCATTAATCTTAATCTAGCTGGTTCTTTTGACCCCTATATGTACGTCTCGGAGCAGACCAGCAGTGGTACTCTAGTGGCACGTCGTATAGACAAGCTACGCATCCTCAACGGACGTGGTATAGGTAGCCTCAGAGGTACAGGCACATCGTTTAGCTATACCTTCAACAACCAGACATGGGACAAACTCCGAAAGCTCTTCGGCGGTAAGGACAAAGAGGAAGACAAGAGCAAGAATAAGAACAAAGACGAGCAGAATAACCAAGGTATGGGGCCACAGCCAGGCCAAGACAATTCTATGGGCAATATGGCGGCACAACAAAATGGTGGAGGCTCGCTGTACGGCAACCAGGACGAAGGTCAGTATGATGGCGATGGCTACCTCGTAAGTACGATACCATGGAATCTGTCTATAAACTATGGTATCAACTACAATCGTGATGAGTTTAATCATGACAAGGGGGACTTCAACTACCGCTTCGTCCACTCACTTATGTTTAACGGCTCGATACAACCTACCAAAAACTGGTCTTTCAACTTCAGTGCATCGTACGATTTCACCGCCAAGAAGATTGCTAATATGACCGTAGGTATTAGCCGAGACCTCCATTGCTGGAGCTTTACAGCTAGCGCCATACCTTTCGGGCCATACAAAAGTTATAACTTCACCATCGGGGTCAAGAGCTCACTCCTCAAGGACCTCAAGTATGACAAGCATGGCTACTCAGCCCCCAATGCTTGGTACTAAGACAGCAACAACAGCATGAATACCTTCCTACTAATAGATACAGCGACACCCGTATGTAGCGTCGCCCTATGTCGAGGACAAGAAATAATATACCACACCAGCGAAGTACAGACTGCAGGCGGGCACGCTGCACGCCTAGGAGTACTCGTAGAGGAAGCCCTTGCTACAATGCGCCAGCACGGGCTACAGCTATCAGCAGTAGCACTCAGTGCTGGTCCTGGTAGCTATACAGGGCTACGCATATCCTCATCACTAGCCAAGGGCCTCTGCCATGGCTACGGTATACCACTCATAGCTATACCGACTCTAGCCTCTATGGCTGAGGGCTATAGACAGCGATGCGCTGCACTAGGTCCCAAGGACCGGCTCGTGCCGATGATTGATGCACGTCGGCAGGAGGTCTACACTGCTACTTTCGACTACCTCGGTCAGGCACTAGGGGCAGAGACTGCACGTGTAGTGTCTGGGCAGGAGCTCTTCGACCCAGAGATGACAGCAGGGTATACCTATCACTTCTTTGGTGACGGCACACACAAGCCCGAGGGCATCTCATCGGGTAGCTTCGTAAAGGACGAGAGCTTCGCCCTCAGCGCCCTGTATATGCTCCCCCTAGCACAGCAGGCCTACGATAGCGCAGACTTCGTAGACACTGCCTACTGGACGCCTAATTACCTAAAAGAATATCAGGTAGCCATCAGCAAAAACAAGGTGCTCAATCAATAACAGGCTATGACCGCAGAGGTATTCACACCCGACCCTAGCAACCTCCCTCAGCAAGCTGTACTACAGTTGCTACGGGATAGCCACGACTGCGTCTTCCTGACGGGTAAGGCGGGGACGGGGAAGTCTACACTCCTGCGCTATATTAATAGCACTACAAACAAGAAACACATCCTACTAGCCTCGACAGGCATAGCGGCACTCAATATAGGCGGGCAAACAATACACTCCTTCTTTAAGCTACCTTTCCGCCCCCTACCTCCTGATGACCCAGACTTCACTAGCCCGAGGCGGATGTTTGAGCTACTACGCTATAGCAAAGAACAGCGCGATCTCATACGCAGCCTAGAGCTCATCATCATAGACGAAATATCGATGGTGCGTGTGGATGTTGTTGATGCCATCGACAAGATCTTACGCATCTACCGAGGACGTCCACACCTACCTTTTGGCGGTGTACAGATGCTATTCGTTGGGGACCTCTACCAGCTAGAGCCAGTGGTCAAGCAAGAGGAGCGTAGTATCCTTGATAGATTTTACCGCTCGGCTTTCTTTTTCTCCGCTCGGGTATTTCAGCCACAGGCTGCTGGCATCGAATGTCCGCTCATATGTATAGAGCTCACCAAAGTCTATCGTCAGGGGGATGTCAACTTCGTAGCTATCCTAGACCGCATGCGTGCCGGACAGAGCAATAGTAGCGATCTAGACACTATCAACCAGCGCTGTATAGACCTCCAGCAGATAGCTCCAGTGGAGCGCTGTATTACACTCAGCTCTAGGCGTTCGCAGGTAGCGCATATAAACGAAGAGCGGCTAAATGCTCTAGAGGGTGAGCGCTACGAGATACAAGGCTTTGTAGATGGAGAGTTCCCCGAAGGAACACATCCTACAGAGCAGCTGCTCACGCTAAAAGTAGGAGCCCAAGTAATGCTCCTAACGAACGACAAAGACAAGCGATGGGCTAATGGCACAATCGCCATTATCGAACGCATTGATGAGGACGAAGGCAAAATATACATCATCACTGAGGATGGTCTAACGCACCCCGTAGAGCGTTACAACTGGGAGAACACCCGCTACAGCTTCGACGAAGAGACAGAAGAGGTCAGAACAGAGGTTATCGGCTTATTCACTCAGTTTCCGCTCCGCTTAGCTTGGGCTATTACCATACACAAAAGTCAGGGCTTGACCTTTGATAAGGTAATCATCGACTTCAAAGACCGTATCTTCGCAGGAGGACAGGCCTACGTAGCCCTTAGCCGTTGCCGTAGCCTAGAGGGGCTTATGCTTGACGGTAGACTACGTATGCGGGATATCATCTCTCGTCCGGAGGTGAGCCTCTTCTACCGCAATATGAATAATAGCAGTGCTATCTCTGGAGCACTAGAGCGTGCCAAGGCACAGCAAGGCTACATAGAAGCTCTCTCCCATTGGAAGCGGAAACGTTATCCCGAGGCCATAGAGGCTCTACAGCACGCTATCAGCGGGCACAACCTCCTCAGTAATCCCGCCTACCTCCGTCTACTATGTACCAAACTCTATGATATAGAGTACCTACACAAAGAGCTGCTAGAGACACACCAGGAGCTGGAGACCAGCCGTAAGCACCTGAGACGACTAGCCCGAGAACATATACAGATGGGAGACGAATGCCTAGATCTTGCCGAGGATGCAGAGGCTGCGCTGCGTTGCTATGCTAAGGCTATAGACTTCGACTTCCACTCTATTGAGGCACGACTAGGGCAAGCAAGAGCCTACCAACGCTTAGGGCGCAGAGAGATGCAGCTGAGCAGTCTACGCGAGGCTCTGGGTCTATCTCCACTACACGAGGCTAGTCTCTACGCCCTCGGACAGGCCTTGCTACAATACAAGCTATACGAAGATGCCCTAGAGCCCCTGCTACGCCTACTGGGGCAAAATCGAGACCATATGCCGACTCTCAAGCTAGTTATCAAGGCTTATCGTCAGCTCGGAGACGAGGAGCGGGCAGAAGAGTTCGAGGAGCTATTAGAATACGTACGCAAACAACGCCGAAACAAGAAATCAGATGAATAAAGTCATACTTGAGGGCTTCGTTGAGACAGAGCCCAATATCCGCTACTTCGGCTATAACCATATAAGGGCTGACTTCACTCTACGTACAGAGGAAAGCTTCCCCAAGCCCGAGGAGGGAGGCGAGCGCATGGTCAAGCTACGGCACAATATTACGGCCTGGGGCAGTGTTGCCGAGTCTATAGACACGCAGGTCCGGCTAGGGCAATTCCTACACATAGAGGGACGTCTGAGCTACAACAAGCAGACCGACCGTCAGGGCGAAACTCGTGTATACTCCGTCATAGACTGTCTCAGCCTACAGGTCCTACGAGTAGCCGAAAGCGAACAAAAGACTCGTCCCTCAGCCCCCGCTGCTCCACTCATAGACTGGGCAAACTTCGCCCCAGGGGCAGAGGAAGACCCTATGGCTTAGTTAGGATGTCGTGGCCAATAGCATAGCACCGGCATTCGACCTATCTCCCTACGTTCCCCCCTCTCAGATATCACCACATAATCCCGACTCTATCAGGGATAAATTTTCTATTGGTACAACGGAGAGATTGTACCAATACAAACTCACGATTGTACCGGTACAATCTCTCTGTTTTACCGGTACAGGATTTTACCACATTCGGCATAGCCTAGAGAGGACACCTCAGGCACGGTGCCTCGGCTATATTATATCCACCCACACAAACAAGCATACTATACGATATGACACTAGCCCCAGAGTTCTGCAGTATGATGAACGAGCTTCTCGGCTCAGACGAAGCCCAGCAGCTATTAGATGCTCTAGAGCAACCTGCCCCTAGCTCCATCAGGCTCTCCCGATACAAGCCCTATACACCTCCTAGCGAGCTTATCGACACCTCCGTACCCTGGTGTGACCATGGCTATTACCTTAGCCAGCGCCCTACCTTTACGGGTCAAAGTCCCTTCCACGCTGGCGCCTATTACGTCCAAGAGGCTTCATCGATGCTTATAGCCGCTATAGAGCCACTACTAGGGAACGAGCCCCTCTGTGCACTAGACCTCTGCGCAGCTCCTGGTGGCAAATCTACTCTCCTACTAGATATACTGCCCAAGGGCAGTATACTACTGTCCAATGAGGTTGTGAAGCACCGTGCCAACATACTCGTAGAGAACCTACAGAAATGGGGGAACCCACACAGTATCGTTAGCAATGCAATGCCTGCGCTACTCGGGCGCTTGCATGATACTTTTGACCTCATACTGGTAGATGCTCCCTGCTCGGGAGAAGGGATGTTTCGCAAAGACCTAGCCGCACGACAAGAATGGAATGCAGGTAGCCCCACAATGTGCGCCGAGCGCCAGAAGGACATCCTACGGGATATCTGGACGGCCCTACGCCCCGGTGGGCTTATGGTCTACAGTACCTGCACAATGAATCGAGAGGAAAACGAAGAAGTACTCACCTACATAATAGAGACGCTCGGGGCTAAGCCCATAGATATCGGGGAACTGGGGCACGGAGTATGGCGCTCACCCTTTACGAGTTACCCTTGCTACCGTATGATGCCCCATCGCACCCGTGGTGAAGGACTATTTATGGCCATAATGCGCAAGAGTGAGGAGCTAGAGCTACGCCCACCAAGACCCAAGACTAAAGACAAAACGAAGGCTAAGGAGAGGAACCTTATCCCCCAAGAAGCCTATGGTTATCTGACTAAACCCGAGGACTTCGTTTGGGAGCTCCGAGGAGAAGATATTCAAGCCTATCCAGAGCCTATCATACCACTACTACACAGCCTACAAGAGCTACGTGTCCCCATCCTATCGGCAGGAATACCCGTAGCTACCCGCAAAGGCAAGGACCTCATCCCCCACACAGCACTAGCGCTATCAACAGCGCTAGAGGCATCTGCCTTCGAGTGGGTAGAGCTAGAGGACAGACAAGTGATACCCTATCTGAGTCGCGAGGCCATCCAACTACCAGAATCTCTAAGCACTGGTATTAAACTCGTCCACCATAGAGGGCTCCCTCTAGGCTTTGTAAAGCATCTAGGGCGGCGCTGCAATAATCTATATCCTCAGGAGTGGCGCATTAGACACGGAGAGAAATTACATCAAGAACAGCTCTAGCAATGCACCCCTTCGACTTTAGCCTAAAGCACTTCGGCATATGGCAGGGGCGGACAGCCATGAAGGTTGGCACAGATGCTATCGCCCTCGGGGCATGGACAGCCAGCTTAGCACTGCCAGCGACACATATATTGGATATAGGTGCTGGCACAGGCATACTATCCCTAATGCTAGCACAGACCAACGAGCAGGCTTATATAGACGCTGTAGAGCTAGAGGATGGTGCTTACCGAGATATGTGTGCCAATTTCGAGGCCTCTCCCTGGAGCAAGCGTCTACACCCTATACATGCCGATGCTTTGGCATACAGTGCGGGCGATAACTACGACCTCATCATCAGCAACCCGCCATTCTTTCTCTCTACAGCACCACGTGCCGAGGGCTACAGCCGACAATTGGCACGTGGTGAACAACTAGAGGGACTAGGCATTGCCTCCCTTGTACTTCGCGCTAGGCAACTTTTATCCCCCCAGGGCGCACTCTGCATGATATGCCCTAGCGAGCGTGAGGAAGATCTACGGCTCTCTGCTTGTGAGGCCGGCATGTACATAGAGGCTCTGTGCATAGTGTATAGCAAAGCCTCTACACCTGTCCGCCTAATGGCCTTGCTACGACCTCTGAGCGGACTTATGCACTATACCCCAAGCAGAAAAGATCATCTGACACTACGCGACTTCTCTGGGAAATATTCATCTGAATATAAATCACTTACTTCAGAATTTCTTCTACAGACCGAGTAAAATCTTACAGACAGATGGATAGATTTATACTCCGTCTAGCGAGTAAATCAAAAGTATTTGCTACCTTTGCACTCGCAAACGGAGATTTGGACTAGCAAAGCGACGTTGCGAAGAGGCCGAAATAGCTCAGTTGGTAGAGCAATTCATTCGTAATGAATAGGTCGCCGGTTCGAGTCCGGCTTTCGGCTCGAGATCAGATTGTTGTTAATGTGTGTTGGCTAAACCGTAGTTTTCTAGTGATAGATAACTGCGGTTTAGTATTTTTGTACGAATATGAGAGAGTGGATAGACTTTGCGGCCTTCTTAGGGCGATATTTCCCAGGGCGCAAGATGCAGAAAATAACACTTACTGCAGGTTTTACCTGCCCGACACGTGATGGCTCACGAGGACGGGGCGGGTGTACCTACTGCAATGTCAAAAGCTTCAGTCCAGCCTTCGGCATTCGGCAGAAGAGTATCACCGAGCAAATAGATGAGGGTATAGCTTTCTTCCGACACAAATACCCATCAATGGAATACCTAGCCTACTTCCAGAGCTACACCAATACCTACGATACCGTAGATAGGTGCATTGCCAAATACGAGGAAGCACTCGCCCACCCCGAGGTAAAAGGGCTTATTATAGGTACACGCCCAGACTGTATGCCCGAGGAGCTGCTAGACTATCTAGCTCGATTAGCCCAGCGCACGTTTGTACTCGTGGAGTATGGCGTAGAGAGCACCCTTGACCGTACCCTAGAGCGTGTACAGCGTGGGCATACTTATGCCGATGCTATTGAGGCTATAGAGCGTACGCACAAGTGTGGCATTTTGGTCGGGGCTCATCTGATACTCGGGCTACCAGGTGAGAGCAGAGACGAGCTACTCAGCCACGCTGATAGACTTAGCCAGCTACCTATTACTACGCTCAAGATTCACCAGCTACAGATACTACGGGGTACGCTGATGGCCGAGGACTATGAGCAGAATCCCCAAGACTACCATCTCTTTACTGAGGAAGAGTATGTAGAGCTTTGTCTAGAATTTCTCGGACGACTCAGAGAGGATATTGTCATCGAGCGCTTCGCCTCTCAGTCTCCGCCCGATATGTTGCTAGCACCACGCTGGGGCTGGAAGAACTATCAAATCACACAGACTATACGCAATGCCTTGGCCGCACGCCTCGAATCATGAAGAAAAGACTACGCAACTACTCGTGGATGCTCACCCAGAGACTCATCAACGCCAAGCGCAGAGTGCTCAATTGGCGAGGTGATGGTGTGCATTCACCCTATGCCTTCAACTTCATCCGCCAGGTCATACGCAATCCGCACCCTTTCGATGCCTTCGCTAGACTCTACGACCCCATACTAGCCCAGCAATACAAGCGCAGTACGGAGGATACAGCCTTCACCCGTCGCTCTATTCTGGAGCTAATATTCCGTGTAGTACACGCCTATAAGCCAAGCTCCGTACACCTCGTAGCTTATCAGATAGCAGGGCGTAGGAGTTTGCTAGAGCAATACATAGAGGCGAGTGGATATGGCCAGCATAGAGACAAAGCTGAGTCTAGCGACCTCGTTGTACTAGAGCAAGTACCCGATGCCGAGCTGTGTGAGCGCCTACTCAAGCACCCACGCG
>JAXFXP010000050.1:0-3178 GCA_034091595.1 Porphyromonas sp. | reverse complement strand
ATATTGTTACCTACATATCGGGGGAGTAGTAGCCTCTCGATTTCTTCGCTACGGCAATCAACGGCACGTAATAAATCCTCGACTTGCCACATATAAAGTAGATATTCGGCAATGTTCTCTTTTCTCTTTCTTTGGGCTATTATCATCAGCAACTAAGGCATATATAGTGAGGCTTGCTTGCCTCGGTCAATGCAAACGCATACAAGCAGCGCTGTAAAATGTACAACAAAGGTAGTTAATTCGCTTGAATGCCTAGGGATTACGAAACGTTCTCTAGTGGATGCTCCATTGGGCCCCTACCAGTGTATGCCTGTACACTAGTGTGTGCCCTCAGCGTATGTCGTTAAGCCTTAGTCGCGCTAGTAGTCTAGAGTAAACTCTGCTCTCGATATCTCTACAACGGTAGAGCTGTTTGTCGGTCTGATGTGGTGCTGTGATTAGATGGATATCCTGCTTATAGGGTGGGGTAGGATTTAGCGCTATAAGACTCTGTAATTTGACTTTATGCTCATTTCTTAGCCGAGCAGGAGAGGGTATTAGGGCGGGTGGTTGTGCTTTTTGTTCGTTTTTCGCCCTTCGGAGTGTTTGCGTTTGAGAATAAAGTTGTACATTTGGGTACTAAACGGTTGAATAATAACCAATCAGACTATGGCAAAAGTAAGAGGGACCATCGTTGTCGACGTCCAGAGGTGCAAAGGGTGCAACCTCTGTGTCGTGGCCTGCCCAACCAAAGTACTCGAACTGCACCCGACAGAAGTGAATGACAAGAGCTATCACTACACACGTCTCAAAAACGAGGAGGACTGTATCGGCTGTGCCAGCTGTGGTATGGTCTGTCCTGATGGCGTCATCACGATCTACAAAGTCAAACTTCCCTAAAAGCCTCTAAACAATTATGGCAGAAGAAATCAAGTTGATGAAGGGTAACGAAGCTATCGCCCACGCTGCTATCCGCTATGGTGTGGACGGATACTTTGGCTACCCTATTACCCCCCAGAGTGAGATATTAGAGACGCTTATGGAGGAACGCCCCTGGCTGTCTACGGGTATGGTAGTGCTACAAGCAGAGAGCGAAGTAGCAGCTATCAACATGGTGTACGGCGGAGCGGGATGTGGTAAAAAAGTAATGACCTCTTCGTCTAGTCCTGGGATGAGTCTCAAGCAGGAGGGTATTAGTTACATCGCTGGTGCTGAGCTACCCTGTCTACTCGTGAATGTGATGCGTGGTGGCCCAGGCCTAGGGACTATACAGCCTAGTCAGGCAGACTACTTCCAGACTGTTAAGGGGGGAGGACATGGAGACTATCGCTTGATAACCCTAGCGCCTAACTCCGTGCAAGAGATGGCAGACTTTGTTGGTTTGGGCTTCGAACTAGCATTTAAGTACAACAACCCCGCTATAATCCTTACTGACGGTATTATCGGCCAGATGATGGAAAAGGTGCGGCTGCCAGAGCAAGTGGCGCGTCGTAGCGAAGACGAAATACGTGAGCAGTGTCCCTGGGCAACACTAGGGCGTAAAAACGGACGTAAGCCTAATGTAATTACCTCACTAGAGCTAGAGAGCTCGGTGATGGAGCAGAATAACAACCGTTTCCAAGAGAAGTATAAACTTATAGAGGCCAACGAAGTACGCTACGAGGCTGTAGACGTAGAGGACGCAGATTATATCTTGGTGGCTTTTGGCTCTGCTAGCCGTATGTGTCAGAAGACTGTAGAGCTGGCACGAGCAGAGGGTATCAAGGTCGGATTGCTACGCCCTATTACTCTATGGCCTTTCCCTAGTGCTAAGATTGCCGAACTAGCAGGGCATGCCAAGGGCTTCCTCGTGCCAGAGCTAAATGCAGGCCAGATGGTAGAGGATGTACGACTAGCTGTCAATGGTAAGGTCCCTGTGGAACACTATGGTCGCTTAGGAGGTATGCTCTTCTCCCCCAAGGAAATCCTTGATAACCTCAAGAAAACCTTCGGTATCGCGTAATGAATAAGGATAATAATATCGAGGCACGTAGCCACATCAATATAGATTTATGGCTCACCATAGCTTTCTATTTGTTGGCGCTAGCGACTCTACTGAGCTTCTTTGCCTTCAGAGAGGAATATCCACGTCTATTCGTATACTTTGGTTGTGCTGCCGTAGGCGTGCGCATCGTCTACTACGTGAAGCGATACTTGTTATAAACCCGATAAGAATAAAGGATTTATGGATATAAAGTCAATCATCAAGCCCGAGAACTTGGTGTATAAAAGGCCCGAACTTATGAACGATACGACTATGCACTATTGCCCAGGTTGTAGCCACGGGGTCGTGCATAAACTCGTAGCAGAGGTCGTAGCCGAGATGGGGATGCAGGAGGATACTATAGGCGTTGCTCCTGTAGGTTGTGCAGTATTCGCCTATAAGTTTATCGATGTAGACTGGCAAGAGGCAGCCCACGGACGTGCGCCAGCTCTGGCTACAGCTATCAAGCGCCTAAGCCCCAATAAGATGGTCTTTACATATCAGGGGGATGGCGACCTAGCCGCTATCGGTACTGCCGAAACAATACATGCATGCAACCGTGGCGAGAATATCGTTATTATATTCATTAATAATGGTATCTATGGCATGACGGGAGGACAAATGGCTCCGACCACGCTACCAACGATGAAGACAGCTACTTCTCCCGATGGTCGTGATGTAGCTACTCAGGGGCATCCGCTCAAGATGAGCAACCTACTGGCTGTCCTAGATGGTACCTGCTACGTAACGCGTCAAGCTGTGCATACAGTACCTGCTATCCGCAAATGTAAGAAAGCGCTAGAGAAGGCTTTCCGTAACTCTATGGCGGGCAAGGGTACGAGTGTTGTAGAGGTGGTGTCTACGTGTAATTCGGGTTGGAAGATGACTCCTGCTGACGCTAATAAGTGGATGGAAGAGCATATGTTCCCTGTTTACCCACTAGGAGACCTCAAGGATATCTAAGCCCAGCAGTATAGCAGAGTAGGGGCTGTATCCTCTAGTACAGTAGAGAGGGATAGCCCCTACGTGAAGTATTATTTTGTAAGCACTAGCATATATTATGACCCACGAGATAATAATAGCAGGATTCGGAGGGCAGGGTGTCCTCTCTATGGGTAAGATTTTGGCTTACTCGGGACTGATGGAGAACAAAGAGGTTAGCTGGATGCCTTCCTA
>JAXFXP010000049.1:0-2882 GCA_034091595.1 Porphyromonas sp. | reverse complement strand
CTTTTCGTGCGCCGAGCCAAAGAGCCCGCCAAGGGTACTCTAGACCTCCCTGGCGGCTTTGTAGACCCTATGGAACGTGTAGAGGAGGCTGTGTGTCGGGAAATCAAAGAGGAGACGGGACTAGAGGTAAGCGAGCTACGTTACCTCTGCTCCCGCCCCAACATATATCCTTTCTCTGGGATAGATGTCTATACGAGCGATCTTTTTTTCCTCGTAGAGGTGGAGAGCTTCTCTGGGGCTGTCGCTGCCGATGATGCTGCTGAGCTTGTGGTGGTAGGTCTCGATGCCGTAGAGGCCGAGGCCTTCGGCTTGTATTCGATTAAGCGCTTTATGGCGGAGCTGCTGGCTGCGCCAGAGGCATTCATATCCTGATGCTGTCTCGACTAAAAGGCTTCGTCCCTCTAGGGGTATTGCTTCTCGGCTGGTTGCTTAGTCAGCCGTTGGACCCACTTACTCCGGCCATCCCGTACATCATTACGGCGATGCTTTTTATGACCTTCCTAAAGGTTCGTCCCCGTGACCTACGTTTACATCGTTCCCACTGGGTGCTGCTGACACTGCAGATAGTGCTGGCTGCGCTTGCTTATGCATTGGCGGCATGGTGGCGCCACGATATTGCTGTAGCGATGTTATTGTGTTTCCTGACGCCCTCTGCTACAGCAGGCCCCTCCATCGTACAGATCTTGGGGGGGAATACAGCCTATACGACGACTTATGTGTTGCTGTCGCATCTGATGTTTGTCCTCTTGGTGCCCTTTGTCTTTCCCTATGTGAGTAATATCAGCCTCGAGAGGAGCATCTGGCAGCAGATGTGGCATATTTTTTACGAGGTCGCTAGGCTTATTCTGCCGGCCATAGCTCTAGCCTGGACGCTTGTCTGGTGGCGCCCCGAGTGGGTCGCGCGTACTGGACGCTACAATGCAGGTGTTAGTTATGCATTGTGGCTGCTTTCGCTCTTGCTCCTCATCGCACATACGACAGTATATCTAGAGGAGAGCCGAGCTTTCGTATGGTCCGACCTTGCACTTGTCGCTTTGCTAGGACTTCTTACCTGCGTGATACAGTACGTATTGGGGCACTGGTTGGCCCCTTACCTTGGTAGCGAACAGCATGCTACTCGGCACAGCCTAGGGCAGAAGAATACCTCACTAGCTATATGGATGGCAGCTATCTTCCTCCCTCCGTTGGCTGGTATTGGTATCACGAGTTACATTATCTGGCAGAATATAACAATCTCCTCGGTAATGGCCTACTACCAGGGACGAGCTAGTCGGGATGCCTCCATCCGTTCTTAGCCTAAGTATAACCCGAAATAAACGAGGGGCTAGCTAGGTCGAGAGACTGCGTAGACCCGATGAAAAATATAAGCTTTGGCACTAAGGCCCTGCGCTTTGCTAAGACTACCCCAAAAGAAGACCCATATGGGTCCACAATGATAACCTAATTTTATAAGCACTCACACTATGAGTATGACTAAGACTAAGAGATTTATCCTCCCCGAGAGCGAGATTCCTACCAGCTGGTACAACATCCTCGCCGACATGCCTGGGCGCCCGCAACCTATGCTACACCCAGGGACCAGACAGCCTATCACTTTCGACGACCTCAAGCCCCTCTTCGCTGAGGAATGCGCTCGTCAGGAACTCAATACGAGCGACGTCTGGATACCTATCCCCGAGGAGGTCCGTGAGAAATACAAGCACTACCGCTCTACCCCGCTGGTCCGCGCCTACGGGCTAGAGGAAGCTCTGGGGACACCTGCTAAGATTTACTTCAAGAATGAGAGCGTAAGCCCTGTGGGGTCGCACAAACTCAATAGTGCTATAGCACAAGCCTACTATGCCAAGCAAGAGGGGGTGACGCACCTAACGACCGAGACTGGGGCCGGGCAGTGGGGGACGGCTCTGTCCTACGCCTGTAGCGCCTTTGGCATAGAGCTAGCGGTCTATATGGTGAAAATTAGTTACGAGCAGAAGCCCTATCGTCGCAGCATTATGCAGACTTTCGGTGCGCAGGTAACGGCTTCGCCCTCTATGTCTACACGTGCTGGTAAGGATGTCCTAACGGTGAACCCTAAGAGTACGGGCTCGCTAGGTACTGCCATCAGTGAGGCTGTAGAGTTGGCCATGACGACACCAGGCTGCAAATATGCCTTAGGCTCAGTACTCAATCATGTATCGCTACACCAGACTGTCATCGGGCTGGAGGCAGAGAAGCAGATGCAGATGGCGGGGGACTACCCTGATGTGGTTATTGGCTGCTTCGGCGGTGGGTCTAATTTCTCGGGCTTGGCCTTCCCCTTTATGCGTCATCGTTTCGATGGCACACATCCTGGTACACGCTTCGTAGCTGCCGAGCCCGACAGTTGCCCCAAGCTAACTCGGGGACGTCTTGCCTACGACTTTGGCGATGAGAGCGGTTACACCCCACTCATCCCTATGTACACGCTAGGGCACAACTTCCAGCCAGCCAATATTCATGCTGGTGGTCTGCGTTATCACGGGGCTGGGGCTATCGTGTCTCAGCTACTCAAGGATGATATCATGGAGGCGGTAGCTATCCCTCAGCTCGAAACCTTTGCTGCTGGTACGCTTTTCGCACGTGTAGAGGGTATTGTCCCTGCGCCTGAGAGCTGTCACGCTATTGCGGCAGCTATCCGTGAGGCGGAGCGCTGTAAGCGTGAGGGTAAGAGCGAGGTAATCCTCTTCAACCTGTCTGGGCACGGTCTGATCGATATGGCTGCTTATGACCGCTATTTCTCAGGAGATCTGCAGAATTATGCTGTTACCCAGGAGAGTATCGATGAGAATCTTGCAGCTATTAGCAAACTACAGTAATCGATTACTGCCACGCTAATCTAGAGACTGCAGGGGCTGTAGCCA
>JAXFXP010000048.1:0-12441 GCA_034091595.1 Porphyromonas sp. | reverse complement strand
CAGGACAAGTATGAACATAATTAACCTTGTGGCTAAAACAAGCCAAGTGGCTCTGGCCTCTACTCTGGTAGTCTCGGCTCTACACGCACAGCAGGCACCCGTCCGTGGTACTGTCGTGGATGATAAGGGCGAGCCTATCATCGGTGCTACCGTACGCCTAAAGAATAACTCGAGCGTAGGTGCGCTTACCAACCTCGATGGTAACTTCACCCTCAGCGCCCCCAAGGGTGCTATCCTACTGGTTAGCTACGTAGGCTACACCAGTCAGGAGGTACAGGTAACAGATGGCAAGCCTATGACCATCGTCCTCCAGGAGGATAACAAGAGCCTCAAAGAGGTAGTCGTAATCGGTTACGGCTCGCTCCAGAAGAAGGACCTCACCGGCTCTGTAACCACTATCAGCGATAAGAACTTCCAGAAGGGTGCTATAGCCACTCCTAGCGAACTCCTAGTAGGTAAGGTCGCTGGGGTGCAGATCGTGCAGAATGGCTCGCCCGGTGCTGGCAGTATGATTCGTATCCGTGGTGGTGCATCGCTCAATGCTAGCAACGACCCGCTTATCGTGATAGACGGTGTACCCGTAGACAACAACGCTGGTACGGGCGCCCCTAGCATTCTATCGACCATCAACCCACAGGACATCGCTTCGATGAACGTCCTTAAGGATGCCTCGGCCACTGCTATCTATGGTAGCCGTGCCTCCAACGGGGTTATCATCATCGAGACGAAGAAAGGTAAGATGGGGCAGGCGATGCAGATCAACTTCTCTACCGCCCACTCTATCGCCGAGGCTGCACGCCGTGTAGATGTGCTCAGCGCAGACGAATTCCGCACACTAGTAAAGGCTAGTGGCGACGACACTTATATCTCACGTCTAGGCTCTGCTAATACGGATTGGCAAAACGAGATATATCAGCTAGCCTATGGTACCGACAACAACATCAGTATCAGTGGTGCTACCAAAAACATGCCCTACCGTGCTTCGGCTGGTCTATATAGCCAGGAAGGGGTGCTTCGTACGGACCTCATGCAGCGCTATACTACTAGCTTTGCACTCAATCCTAAGTTCTTCGACAACCATCTGAGCGTAGACCTCAACCTCAAGCTGTCGGCTAGCCGCAACCGCTTTGCCAACCAGGGGGCTATCGGTGCTGCCGTAGCCTTTGACCCTACGCAGCCTGTGCGTGCCGAGGGCTTCGATAAGTTCGGAGGCTATTTCACTTGGCTAGATGCCAAGGGTAACCCCAACGTACTGGCTACGCGCAACCCTGTATCTCTCCTAGAGCAGATGCGCAATAGCAGTAAGGTCTTCCGCGCACTCGGTAATGCCAAGTTTGACTATAAGCTCCACTTCCTACCAGAGCTGCGTCTCAACCTCAACCTCGGTTTCGACTATGGCGCAGGTACTGGTACTGTCTATGCACCAACAAGCTTTGCTGACCAATGGACACGTTACCCCATCGCAGGGCTAGGCGGTCAGAACGAAAGTTACAAGGGACAGAAGCGCAACCTTCTGCTCGACTTTTACGCCAACTACAACAAGGAATTCAAGGCTATCTCTAGTCGTGTAGACCTCATGGCGGGTTACTCGTATCAGGACTGGAAGACCTATCAGTACAACTTCCCTAGCTACAACGCTGAGGGAACACTTATCCCAGGTACTGAGGTTATCTACCCCAATGACTATCCACAAAATACCCTAGTATCTTACTACGCTCGTCTCAACTGGAGCCTCCTAGACCGCTACGTCTTCACGGCTACTGTTCGTACAGACGGCTCTAGCCGCTTCAGTCCAGAGAACCGCTGGGGTATCTTCCCCTCTTTTGCCTTCGCTTGGCGCATCAAGGAGGAAAGCTTCCTACGTGATGTCAAGGCTCTGAGCGAGCTGAAGCTACGTCTGGGCTACGGTATAACCGGTCAGCAGGACGGTATTGCCAACTACAGCTATCTGCCTGCCTACTACCTCAGTGGCAACAGCAACCGCTATCAGTTTGGCAATAGCTACTACAACATGTACAAGCCCGAGGCCTATGACCAGAATATCAAGTGGGAGCAGACCGAGACCTATAACGCAGGTCTAGACTTCGGCTTCTTTGACAATCGTCTGTCTGGTAGTGTGGACGTCTACTTCAAGAAGACTAAGGACCTCCTCAACACGATACCTGTGGCTGCAGGCTCCAACTTCTCTAACCTCCTACTGACCAACGTCGGTAACATCGAGAACAAGGGTATAGAGTTTACGCTCAACGCCACCCCTGTGCAGACCGATAAGTTCAGCTGGGACCTCAGCTACAACCTAACGATCAACCGCACGAAGATCACCAAGCTCAACGCTACAGAAGACCCTAGCTACCTAGGTGTTCCTACGGGTGGCATTGATGGTGGTACAGGTAGCAACATCCAGATTCATACAGTAGGTCATGCGCCTTATACCTTCTTTGTCTACAAGCAGCTCTACGATGCTACGGGTAAGATGATTGAGGGGGCTTATGCAGACCTCAATCAGGATGGCGTGATCAACGACCAAGATAAGTACCACTACAAGAGTGGCTCACCCGATATGATGATGGGTCTATCTACGAGCCTCAACTACGGTAAGTGGAGCCTCTCTACTGCCCTGCGTGCTAGCATAGGTAACTATATCTACGACAACGTAACGAGCTCCAAGGCTGTACACTCATTCGTCCTAAGCCCCAATGGCTATCTGATGAATGCTCCTACGACCATCAATGG
The DNA here is from genome assembly GCA_034091595.1 of Porphyromonas sp. Lineage (GTDB taxonomy): Bacteria > Bacteroidota > Bacteroidia > Bacteroidales > Porphyromonadaceae > Porphyromonas. The sequence continues at coordinate 9,708 of JAXFXP010000048.1, read as the reverse complement.
CTCAGGCGTACAGAACGCACAGTACTTCTCGGACTACTATATCCACAATGCCTCGTTCCTCAAGATGGACAATGTCTCTCTTAGCTACGACTTCGGTAAGATCTACCGTGATATAAGTCTCCGTGCCTCTGCGACCGTACAGAACGTCTTCACCCTAAGCAATTACAAGGGTATCGACCCAGAGCGTGGTATAGACAACAACCTATACCCACTGCCACGTACTTACTCGCTGAACCTAGCATTCACCCTCTAACAAAGCGTATCTAACGATGAATATCCAGATAAAGAAGCAGCTCATAGTAGGCTTTGCTGCGCTGTCTACGCTGGCCCTAGGCTCTTGCCACAGCGACCTCGACCGTATGCCTACCAACGTAACGACCGCGGCACAGGTGTACTCTACACCTGAGGGCATCAAGCAAGCTCTAGCCAAGGTATATGGCACGTACTCTATGCCAGGTAACGACGTCGTGGGCCAAAACAGCGACTTCACCGACTTCTACCGTAGCTTCTTCAACCTACAGGAGCTACCTACAGACGAGGCCATCTGTGCCTGGTCGGACGATGGTATCCGAGACTTCCACAACCTCAACTGGAATAGCTCCAACCCTTACATCAAAGGCTTGTACTATCGTGCTATCGCACAGATCAAGCTAGCCAACGAATTCCTAACGAATACCAACGACAAGGCTAGTGATGCTACCGTAGCCACCTACCGTGCTGAGGCTCGCTTCCTGCGTGCTTTCCAGTACTGGGTACTGATGGACCTCTACGGCAATCCTCCCTTCATCGCGGAAGACCTCGGTGTAGGACTTGTTTTCCCCAAGCAGATACAGCGCAAGGATCTCTTCACCTACGTAGAGACTGAGCTCAAGGAGCTCGAAACGCTCCTCCCCGAGCCTAAGACAAACGAATATGGCCGTGCCGACCGTGCTGCTGCATGGGCACTGCTCGCTCGTCTATACCTCAACGCAGGTGTCTACACAGGCACTGCTCGCTACGCCGATGCTGCTAGCTATGCTGAGCGCGTCATCACGAGCAACAAGTACAGCCTAACGCCTGTCTATGCCCACAACTTCCTAACCGACAATGCCTCTAGCCCAGAGACTATTCTCTCTATCAACTATGACGGTATCAACAGCCAGGCTTATGGGGGCATGACCTTTATTATCAACGCCTCTACCAACGGGGACGCAAGCAAAGACCTGCGTGTAGACTGGGGTGCTGGTGGTTGGGGTGGTAACCGAGCTACCAAATCTCTGTATAGCCTCTTCACGACTAGCGACAGCCGCCGTCTGATGGGCGCTACTACCCCAGACATCGAGGACGTATCCAAGTTCGTACAGGGCGTATGGGTGTACAAATTCCGCAACGTAAGCAGCAAGGATGCCAAGGGGCAGCACGAGACTTTCGCAGATACTGACTTCCCGCTCTTCCGTCTGGCCGAGATGCACCTCATCTATGCCGAGGCTGCTGCTCGTGGTGCTGCCGATAAGAATAAAGGCCTACAGTATATCAACGCCCTACGCAAACGTGCTAGCGCTACCGAGCTAACGCTCGCTCAGCTGACAGAGCGCGAGGTACTAGATGAGCGCGGGCGCGAGCTATACTGGGAGGGACACCGCCGTACCGACCTCGTGCGTTACAACCTCCTGACCACAGGTACTTACCTATGGGCTTGGAAGGGTAATGCCCCTGCAGGGACAAGCGTAGATGCCAAGTACAACCTCTACCCACTGCCTGCTGACGACGTACAGGCCAACATACAGAACCTTAAGCAAAACCCTGGTTACTAATCGCTATCATTAAGACGTATATTATATGAAAGCAAATATCATAGTACGCTCTCTGCTAGCACTGTCTCTCGCTGGGACAGTGCTGGTAGCCTGCGACAAAGAGGAAGACAAGATAATCGTATCGCCCTCTACCCTCGCTACACCCAAGGCTTCGGCTAGCACTGTAAGCCTTACTAAGGAGGCACTAGCTAGTGCGGATAGCCCTCTTAGCCTCAGCTGGACCAAGGCCGAGTTTGGGACAGCCCTAGCGACACCTGTCTACGAGCTACTCGTGCGTCCGACAGGCTCTAAGGCCGACTATGCCATCTTTAGCCCTGTGGCTGGAGCTCTACGCTACGACTTCACGGCCAAGCAGCTCAACGAGCTCGTGCTTGAGACCTTCCAGCTACCCGCTGGCACTGCTACGAGCTTCGACTTCGTACTCCGTAGCTTCCCTCTAGGGACTGTAGACAAAAGTGGTCCTGCCGCTACTACCTCTACACCTCTTACCCTGAGCCTCAGCGGTGTTCAGGTCGAGGAGCCTATCATCATACCCAAGGAATACAAGGGAACGAACTTCTACTTCGTTGGCTCTGTGTTCCCACCTGCCAACTGGGCTATTGAGTCTTTCGACTACCCATTATTCAAGGACAGCCCAGAGGCAACGACTTATACCTATACAGGTAAGTTCGCTGCCGGTGGCTTTAAGGTGAAGACTCAGGACAAGAACACTTGGAATGACGATAACGGTAAGGCATACGGACAAACTAACGGTGCTGTAGATAACAGTGGCGGCTCTAAGGATATCAGCGTTGCCAATGCCGGGTACTACACCTTTAGCTTCTCGACCTCAGAGTTCTCACTAACGGTCTACACCGAGGATACCAATACTACCTACAACAAGATGGCGCTCATCGGCACTGCTGTAGGAGGCTGGGACGCTGATAAGGTAGTACTCAGCAAGGTTACCTACGACCCACATATCTGGGTGGCTAAGCGTGTAACGCTCGTTGAGGGCGAATTTAAGTTCCGTGCCAACGAAGATTGGAGTCTATCCTGGGGTGGTGCTCAGGATCTCTTCCCTGCCTCCAAGATTGCAGGAGGAGACAACATTAGGGTAAGCGCTGCTCAGGCAGGTACCTACAATGTGTACTTCAACGATCTGACGAAGCACTTCCTCTTCGAGCTGTATCGCAAGTAAGCGATAGGGTACCAATCTTCTACCTTTCTGAGGGCTGTAGCAGCGCCAACTGGGCGAGCTACAGCCCTCTCTATTTTCGCGTTACTATTTACTCGTTTATACACCTCTATGCACTCGCTAGTGTACGGCTGTTCGCTAGGCTCTGTTATCATTAGGGCTACTCGGGGCAGTAAAAGCGAGGCTGAGACACTCAGTACTGCTCGTTTATATGGGGTAAAAATGCTATCTTTGTAAGCCAAGAGAGTAGCCCTAATGACCACGCAAGAGCTAGATGCCTTACAACGGCTAGAGTACAACCTAGACCGCCTGACAGAGCTTGTCGCTGCACAGAGCCAAATGCTCCGAGAGCAACAGGCCGAGTTGGCGCAGCTAAGGCAGGATAAGGCTCTACTGGAGCAACAATTACAGGTCGCCCAAGAGCGTGTTCGTTTGGCCGAGGTTACACGGGGGCTAGCCCATGGGCAACCCCAGGAGAGAGCTTTCGCTCTCGCCTACCTCGCTGATATTATTGACGATGTAAAGCAGTCTCTAAGACAGCTAGAACTAGAATAAATGTAGCCGCCTACCCCGAGTAGCGATGTCTGACAGCAAGCGTAAGCAGCGTATTACCCTACGGGTGCAAGACCTAACCCTCGCCCTGACGGTACCGGCCACAGAGGAGGCTAACTACCGCCGTGGTGCCGACGAGCTAGGTCATACCATTAGTGAATATCGCCGACGGATCGCCGACGAAGCCGACCCTAATGCCAAGCTACACCTAGCTATGGCAGCTATAGACGTGGCTTACCGCAGCCAGCTATGGCGTCAGGCCGCAGGACGTGATGGCTTAGGCGAACGCCTAGCCACACTAGCCAGACGTGCCGAGACTCTATGGGTAGAGCATCAGCAAATGCTGATGCAGCTCAAGGACGATAATGCCTCCACGGCATACTAGCCTGAGCCCTTATCTAGTATCATATCTACTCTCCCACGATATTTAGCACCGTGCATCCAGTGCACCTCACTCCTCTGTGACGGTTGCGGACGACTGGTACACTCTGCACCTGATTACAACTGCCTCGGTAGAGGCAAGCTACCCTAGGTAGCACTAAGCGAAAGACTAAACAAAATGGGAGTTGCATTAATTATTGCGATGGTACTCGGTGCCTTCCTCCTCGGGGGAGGCATTATGTGGCTTATCAACGAGCGTTTGCTCCGAGAGAAGTCCAACACCATCATCAGCGAGGCTAAGCGAGAAGCTGAGGTCCTCAAGGAAAAGAAGTTGCTCGAGGTAAAGGAGAAGTTCCTTCAGCTCAAAAGCGACCTAGAGAAACAAGTTGCCGACAATAACAATCGCCTCAAACAGGGCGAGAACAAGCTCAAGCAACGTGAGGAGAACCTCAATCGTCGCCAAGATGAGCTAGGCAAACGTAGCAAAGAGGTAGATAGCCTGCGGGAGCAGCTAAGCAACCAGCAGAGCGCCCTAGACAAGCGACGCAACGAGGTCGAAGATCTACACAAGCGCCAGATCTCAGAGCTAGAAGCTATCGGAGGGCTATCGGCCAACGAAGCTCGTGAGCGTATCATCGAGAGCCTCAAGAGCGAAGCCCAAGATCAGGCACAGAGCTATATCAGCGAGATTGTAGAGGAGGCCAAGATGACCGCCAACAAGGAGGCCAAGCGCATCGTCATACAGAGTATACAGCGTGTAGCCACCGAGACAGCTATCGAAAACTCCGTAACCGTCTTCCACATAGAGAGTGATGAAATCAAGGGACGCATCATCGGTCGCGAAGGACGCAATATCCGTGCCCTAGAGGCTGCTACCGGTATCGAGATCATCGTCGACGATACTCCTGAGGCCATTGTCCTCTCAAGCTTCGACCCCGTACGCCGAGAGATAGCACGTCTCTCGCTACACCAGCTGGTACAGGACGGTCGTATACACCCTGCACGTATCGAGGAAGTCGTAAGCAAGGTGCGCAAGCAGGTAGAGGAAGAAATCATCGAGACAGGGAAGCGCACCGTAATCGATCTCGGTATCCACGGCATGCACCCCGAGCTCATCCGTATCGTCGGTAAAATGAAGTACCGCAGCAGCTACGGGCAAAACCTACTAAGCCACTCTCGTGAGACCGCAAACCTCTGCGCCATCATGGCCAGCGAGCTAGGCCTCAATGCCAAGAAAGCCAAGCGTGCAGGTCTACTACATGACATCGGTAAGGTCCCCGACGATGAGCCAGAGCTACCACACGCCCTCCTGGGGATGAAGCTCTGTGAGAAGTACAAAGAGAAGCCCGAGATATGCAACGCTGTCGGTGCGCACCACGACGAAATAGAGATGGAGAGCCTCATCGCTCCTATCGTGCAGGTCTGTGATGCCATCAGTGGAGCTCGCCCGGGCGCAAGACGCGAGCTCGTAGAAGCATACATCAAGCGCCTCAACGATCTAGAACAGTTAGCAGCTTCGTACCCTGGTGTAGTGAAGACATACGCCATCCAAGCAGGTCGTGAGCTACGCGTTATCGTTGGTGCCGAGAATACAGACGACCAGACCATCGCTACACTCAGCAACGAGATTGCTAAGCGCATCCAAGATGAGCTGACTTACCCAGGTCAGGTCAAGATTACCGTCATCCGTGAGACACGTGCGGTAAGCTTCGCCAAGTAGCCCTATTATACGTCTATCAGATAGCCCCTAGTAGCATCCTACTACTAGGGGCTATCTTTTGTTTATACCGTTACATTTTAGAGTTTCTATTCTCGGCATTTGGGACCATACTTTGGCAATATGATAAGTTTTACCTACCTTTGCTCTATAAACAATTGCTACAGATAAACATCATGAAGCTAACTCGAATAGATTTACAAGTCCTAGACATCGTATCTAGAGACGCACGCATTACTATTAAGGATATGGCCGAGGAGTGCAAGGCCTCACGTTCATCCGTCAACCAACACCTCATGAGTCTGATCGCCGCAGGAGCTGTTGCTAGCCCAGGGTATCAGATTAATCCTAAGATACTAGGCTACAATACTTGCACTTACGTAGGCATCCGCATTGACAAAGGCTCTGCCCTCAAAGAGGTCATAGAGGAGATCAAGCTTATTGACGAGGTCGTAGAGTGCCACATCACTACAGGCTCTTATGCCCTGATGATTAAGCTCTATGCCAAGGATAACAGTGATCTACTCCATATCCTCAGTGAGCGTATCCAGCAGATCAACGGTATCTCGGGCACGGAGACGCTCATTTCTCTAGAGATGGCCTTCGACCGTAATATCCGCATACAGCATCCGCCCAAGCGCTAAGCGCATCAATGGACGAACCCCAAGACAGCTATGAGTAGCAATATACGTAGCCATAGCTTGTACGAATTAGTAGCCTCGGTGCGTCGTTGCATCGAGGCTAGTTACACTGAGCGCTACTGGGTACGTGCCGAGACTACAGGGCTTAGTATCAACCGTAGCTCGGGGCACTGCTACCTAGAGCTAGAAGACAAAGAGCCAGGGCAGGGTGTGCGAGCACGTATACGTGCCAGCATCTGGCGCAATACATTCGAGCAAATTAGCCACAAGTTTGCCACGGACCAGCTACCACCACTAGCCTCAGGGATGAACATCCTATGCCTCGTGCAGGTAACCTACCACGAGCTATATGGTATGAGTCTGGTGATCCACGACATCGATACCAACTACAGCCTCGGTGAGATAGCTCGCCAAAGACAGGAGACCATAGCACGGCTACGGCGCGAAGGTGTCTACGACCACAACAGGCTACAGGAGCTCAGAAAGCCGACTCAGCGACTGGCGATCATCACCTCCCCCACAGCTGCTGGTTACGAGGACTTTATGCACCAGCTGCATCACAATAGTCTCGGGCTAAAGTTCTACACAAGCCTTTATAAGGCTCAGATGCAGGGCGAGGGGACGACTGCCAGCATTATAGCTGCTCTCGACCGCCTAGCACCACATATAGAGCATTACGATGCTGTCGTCATCATACGTGGTGGGGGCTCGGTGAGCGACCTCAGAGCCTTTGATGACTACCAGCTAGCTTATTTCTGCACACAGTACCCACTACCTATTATCACGGGCATAGGGCACGACCGAGATGTCAGCGTACTAGATATGGTAGCGCATACCTCGCTCAAGACTCCTACAGCTGTAGCAGAGTACCTGATACTAGGCCTTGGCGAGTCGTTACAGGCAATCCGAGACTTGTCCCTACGCCTCAGCACAGCCACCTACCTACTACAGAGCGAGCGTCAGCGCCATCTCTCGGAGCTAAACCTTAGACTACCTCAGCTAGCGAGTCGCTCGATACACAAGGCCGAGCGACGACAGGCGCAACTGCAGGAATACATCACAAGCCTAGCGCGACGCAGGCTAGAGTTGTCGAGGCAAGAGCTAGAGACTGCTCGTGCACTGCTGCCCCGCCTCGTACGCCATCAGCTCAACCAGAGGGAACAGGCAATAAGCCGTAGTACAGAGCAGCTGAGCACGCTCTGCCATCAGCACCGTCAGCAGTACGAGCAGCAACTACAGCAATACGAGCAGGTCATCCGCCTGGCACATCCCGACAATATCCTACGCCGAGGCTTTGCCCTTGTAGAGCGCCAAGGCAAGCTATTGACGAGCCACAGCACTGTTGTCCCTGGGGACGAGCTGCGTATTCGCCTCGGGAGACAATATATAGAGGCTAGTGTTAAGCAGGTATCTAATTAAAATGTGTATCTTTGCTTCTAGCCTTGACGAGCTAGGATAGGTCCGATCTATTCCCTGCTGGCGAGGTCATTACTACATAATAGGACTATACAAACCATACAAAATATCCGATAGACTATGGACTCAACGATTCAAGCACTTACAGAGAAGGTCTATAACGAGGGCGTCCTCAAGGGCACGGCTGAGGCCGAACGCCTAATGGCAGAGGCAGAGGCACGTATTGCCGCTCGTGAGGCAGAGGCTAAGCAAAAGGCCGAGGAAATCATACTCGCAGCCCAGCGCGGGGCCGAGGAACTGAAGCAGAATACGCAGCGCGAGCTACAGCTGTACGCAGCCCAGCTGGTCGAGGCTACACGCTCTACCCTAGCGACAGAGCTTACAGGGACTATTGCTAGCGAGAATGTCAAAGCCTTGTCTGTAAACCCTGAGTTCATCCAGGCTGCGGTACTCGAGCTGGTCAAGGGCTTCGACCTCAATCGTGGCGTAGAGATTAGCGGGGCAGATGCCGACAAACTATCCGCCTATTTCGCCAGCAATGCTAAGGCCCTCTTGGAGCAAGGAGTATCTATCAAGAGTGTCAGTGGCAAGCCTGCAGACTTTACCCTACGTCCGAGCGATGGTAGTTTCAAGCTACACATCGGGGAGGCAGAGTTTCTCGAGCTCTTCAAGAGTTTCCTACGCCCTCAGCTAGCGGCACAGCTATTCTAAGGGCTATGGCACAGTACCACGCACTCATTGCTGGCTTGCCCGACCTTAGTCTGGAGCTGGGGCGAGCCCCTTATACGCAGGAGGAGTTCTACACCGAGCTCCTAGAGTTGCTCTCGGGCAAAGACCGTGAGCGCCTCGATTGGTTGCGGCTAGAGCAAGTAAATCGGGAGTTCCTAGCACTCTTCCGCTCTGGCGCTCTGGCGCCCCTAGATGAAGACGAAGAAATCGAGGAGGAGGGTCTAGCACACATTACCCTGCCGATCAGAGAGCTGCGCTATATCTCTACACAGGCCTCACTCGGTATACGGGTAAAGCGTAGCGAGCTAGTCCCCTACTATATGATTCGCTTTCTCAACGAGCAATACTATCAAGCTCCAGAGGATAGCCAAGAGGAGGAGATAGAAGTGCCTAGTCATGTGCAGAGCGACGAGGATCGCTTAGCACAGCTGTACTACGCCTCGGCTAGCGGCAGTAAGAATGCCTTCTTGGCGGATTGGTTTCGTTTCAACCAAACACTGCGCAACGTCCTACTCATCTACACCTGCCGCCAACTAGGCTGGGACCCTGAGCACTATATCGTTGGCGATAGCCCCATCGAGGAGGCACTACTGACGAACAAAGCCAAAGACTTCGGGCTCGGAGAGGAGCTCCCCTATATAGCACAGATCATACACATTGCCGAGGAGAAAGATATTGCCAAACGCGAGCGACTTATCGATGTGCTACGCTGGCAATGGCTAGAGGAGCATACGGTGTGGACTGTCTTCGACATAGAGAACGTACTCTCTTACTATCTGCGCCTCGGGATTATCGAGCGCTGGCAGCGCCTCGACGAAGAGAAGGGCAAAGCTGTCTTCCGTGATATTGTGATGAGCCTCAAGCAAGAGAGTAACAAGTCGCTACAGGAGTTTAAGGCCAAGACCAAGAAAAAATAATCTGGCCCATCACCTCTGGCCATCGGGCTAGAGCATCCCCAATAGAGCAATAAAACGGGGCTACGAGCGTTATTTACTCGTAGCCCCGTTTTATTGCTCGCTGATGAGCCGTGGGGCATAACTAATTTGTATAGATACGAAAAAAAACGTATCTTCGTATTATGATAAACTTCCGTAAAGCTATCTATGCTCTACTGTGCCTAGCGACGTTAAGCCTCTCTGCACAGAGCCCTTATACAGATAATATCCCTAGTATCATACAGTCCAGCGAACAGCTGCACAAGGCACGTATCGCCTTCGGACTTGTACGCCTCTCGGATGGGAAAACCCTCAGCGAATACAGAGTAAACGAGCGCTTCACTCCTGCCTCGATTGTCAAAGTGCT
>JAXFXP010000047.1:0-28958 GCA_034091595.1 Porphyromonas sp. | reverse complement strand
TCCATAGAGACCGTATGGCTGGCCTTTGTAGGATGTGCTGAGCAAAGCAACAATAAACAAAAAAGGATAGCAATCACTTGCTATCCCTACTGTTGCCTCATAAGGACTCGAACCTTAACAAACAGGACCAGAATCTGTTGTGCTACCATTACACCATGAGGCAGTGTGAGCGTTTTGCTCTTTCCACGTGCAAAGGTAGTAATAATTCTGATAACTGCAATAGGGCGGACAAAATAATTACTTATGCTCGGCCCCTCTATTAGTCGATGTCTTGTTCCCCTATTAGGTAAAGACTTGTCCACCTACTAGGTGAACAAGTCTTCCTCCGATAGGTGAACAATCCTCTGCCTAATAGGCGGCTATGAAGCCGATAAATACAGGTGCCCCGAGAGTGTCTCAGATGCCTAGATGCCTCAGCCGTCTAGGGGCTCGTCGTTTGGTACTATTTCGGCCTTATTGCGCCAAAGCTCTACCTAAGCCCTACCTAATTAGGACGATATTGGTCTATCTGTAGGTAGCTCGGAGGGCTCAATATAGATGACGATATTTTATATTCGACTTATTCCTAGTGTCTTAGGTTGTACTTAGGCCGAATTTAGGGTAGTGGATAAGGGATTTGTTAGCGCTTATTCTGAGACCTGGTCTCTAACTTTGCGCTACCGAATAGGCACGAATAATAAAGCTATCATATGCAGATATTCAATACTTCTAATCTACGACGAGCAACGCTCGTATGCTCCATCTTTGCTCTAGCGCCTATGGCTATGGCCGACGAGCTAGACTCTATAAGTAAGACCTTCGACTTAGCCGAGCTACAGGTTACGGCTACCAAGAGACAGACTCTTAAGCATGCTCTCCCCTCTAGCGTAAGCATCCTAGGCAAGCGCCTGCTAGAGCAGACGCAGTTCCAAGGTATCAAGGATCTGGGGGGCATTGTTCCTAATGTGCATATCCCCGACTTTGGTTCGGGCTTGTCTACGCCTATCTTCATCCGTGGTATCGGCTCTCGTCGTCTCGGGATGGTGGGGCTATATAATGATGGGGTTCCCCTGCTTGAGGGTGCGTCTATCGATGGCGACTATCACGACCTACGTACGGTAGAGATACTCCGTGGCCCCCAGGGTACTATCTATGGGCGTGGAGCTATGGGAGGTATTATCAATATGCGTAGCTATCGCCCTCTGGAGGAACGCTTCACGCAGGTGAATATCCTAGGCGGGGAGTATGGGCTCTATGGTATCAATGGGCAGAGCTATCAGCGCGCCAGCGAGCGTCTGGGCTTTGGCGCTAGCTTAGGCTATCTACATCGTGGTGGTTACCACACCAATGCATTCACGGGAGAGAAGTCAGACCCCCTCAATAATACCTCAGCCAAGCTGTCTGTGCAGTACCGCCATAACGGTTGGGATATCTATGGCTTCGCCCACTATCAGTATCGCGATCAAGGCGGTTACCCCTATGCCGTGGTCGCTGCTGATGGTAGTCTCCCCGAGGTCAACTACAATTTACCTAGCTACTACAAGCGCAAGCTCTTTACTGCTGGGCTGAGCATCGAGCGTCAGCTTGATAACGGGCTTCTCCTCAAGAGCGGTACTAGCTATCAGCACCTCAAAGACGAGATGGTAATGGACCAAGACTTCACAGCTATGCCCATGATAGAGATCTTGCAGAAGTCCACTAAGCGCTTAGCCACAGAGGAGCTGTCCATATCTCGTAGCCGAGGACGCTATACTTGGGTATCGGGTATCTATGGTTTCTATGTAGGTAGCGACAAGAGCGTGCACAACAACATCAAGATGCTACCCCGTATGCACAGCGATATACTGCTTACCTATGATGAGCCGAGCTACGGCTTGGCGCTCTTCCATCAGTCTAGCTATCAGATTACCGATCGCCTCACAGCAGAGCTAGGCCTGCGCTACGACTGGGAACATAGTCGACAAGACTATGGCAACACGACCCGCAACCTCCTGAACAATCAGGTTACGACCAAAGAGCTACCCGCCAAGAGCAACTATCAGCAGTTCACACCCAAGGCTTCGCTTAGCTATCGCCTCGGGGACGAGCACCGTATCTATGCCTCTGTACTCAGGGGCTATCAGTCTGGAGGCTTCAATGTGCAGTTTGACAAGCCCGAGGAGCAGAGTTATAAGCCCGAATACAGCTGGAACTACGAGCTGGGTACACACCTCTACTTCCTCAATGGCAGGCTACAGGTAGATGCTGCCGCCTATTATATAGACTGGGAGCAACAGCAGGTGCAGCAGGCCGTGATACAACAGCTAGGGTCCAAGATAATGAATGCCGGCCGTTCTCGTAGTGTGGGTGCCGAGCTGGCCTTCGCCTACCGTCCCATAGAGGGGCTCAACCTCGGGGCTTCTTATGGCTATACCAAGGCCACGTATCAGAGCTACGAGGAGGTGGTCTCGAAGACTGTTACCCTCTCGCACGACGGTAAGTATATCCCCCTAGTGCCCAAGCATACGGTGTCGGCACGTGCCGACTACGCCTTCGCTACGGGCCTCAGCTGGCTAGACGGCATCAAGCTAGGTCTACAGTACCGAGGTCTAGGAGATATCTACTGGGATAATGCCAACGCACAGCGTCAACCCTTCTACAGCCTTGTGGACGCTCAGATAGGCTTCAATAGTGGAGCTTTCACCCTAGAGCTGTGGGGACGCAACCTTACGAATGCGGACTATCGAGCCTTCCAGTTCGCGTCTCAGGGACGACAGATCGCCCAGCGTGGTGCTCCACGACACTTCGGAGGAACGCTGCGTATTAGACTGTAGAATCCTTACTATACATAACCAACACCTTATCTTTAGCTAACCATTGTAGCGTGCAGTGCGGGCCTCTCCGTGCTGCACGCTGCGCTTTGGGGATATTGCCCTCTAGTATCTGTATCGAGACCGTTGCACGGGCTCCATAATGACAAGCCGAGGCTTGTCATTATGGCTAGACTTTGGAGAATGCGGCAATCGCAAGGCATTAAGACTGAGGGCGTAGGGAGTTTACTCGTGTAAATGACCGAGCCCGAATGTCGCCAACAACGCAGCGAGTGCCGTATTATACAGTAGTCTCTTGTGGGTAATGTCGATAAACCTGTATATATAACTCGGATACTAGCGCCTCTAGCGCCTCGCCCACGAAGTGCTCCGTAGCCAGTAGGTACATCGGCACGGGCTCGGTCCCTGCTAGGTATGGGGGCTGATAATAGGGGCGCTCCTGACGAACGAAACCTAAGCGCTTGTAGAAGCCTAGGCGACGTGTCGATAAGTCGTCGGTCGGGTACTCGCACTCCAGTACTAGGGGGCAGTCCGACTCGGCTTTTAGGCGCTCGAGGCACTGCTGTCCGTAGCCTTTATTGCGATAGCCCTCGAGCGTTAGGAAGTGCTCTACGAATAGCACCCCCGACAGGCTCCAGAGCGTGAGCATCCCCACGAGGGTCTCGCCATCGTAGAGTGTGAGTAGCCTAAGGCCCTCGGGCCGTTCGTCGAATAGCTGCGCCTCGGGGCGACGCTCCGAGAGAGGAAAGGCGGCGCTGTACGCTGCAGAGAGGGTTTGTCTCTCCATAGCGCTCAGCACCGCCTTGTCTATGAGTTGTAGCATGCTTATCAGCTAGCTGATGGGGCTAGCCTTAGTGTTCGTCCTTGGGTCCGCTAACCTTTACCTTGTCGCCATAGGTTTTGGCGATAGCTTCGTAGTACTCCTTGCTATAGCCGGGGAAGCTAGGCATCTCGCTGAGGCCGTGTCCATTGTCGAGGAAACGACCATCCTTTTCCTTCTTCATATTCCCGTCCATATACTTCACTAGGAGGTACTCACCGAGCTGTTTCCAGCGTGCAGTAGCACCGTTGGCGACGTCGGCACAGTAGTTATTGAGGAATGCCTTGGCCTTCGCAGGGTCTTCCTTGAGCAGGCGCACGGCCTCAGCATCGATGAATTTCTGCTGCTCATCGAAGCCCCTCTCTAGGCGCTCCTGTACGGGGCGAATATCCGCAATCATAGGCTCATAGCGGTTGTAGGCCATGTTGGCTACCCAGTTGTGTATCCAGAAGGCGCTCGTCCACGAGAAGTTCATCATATCGCCATTGCCTACACGATAGCACTCAGGGATGGCGGTAATGCTAGCATACATAGGGGTGAGGACGGCAGTGTTGGCATCGTCCACGCCAAACCAGAGGACACCGCCCACGGCATCGGGGAGCCACGAGCGGAGCTGAGCCACGAGTACGAAGCCCGTCTGCTGTGTAGCGATGGCACGCTCGTTGGTGTACTGCTGACCCTCTACCTCGAAGGTCATTGGGCGCCAGCGATAGGGCGAGCGATAGGGTCCTGCGCCTACGTCCGAGGTCATATCCATAGAGGTGCCCTCGTAGTGGTTGCGCATAGCCTTGCGCACATCGGCTACCGATACCTTGCGCTCGGGAATCATGTACAGAGGCATATACTCGGCATTCACATCGCCACGCACATGCGCCTCATACTTCTGAGCATCCTTATTGAACTCACGGAAGAAACTCCACACACGGGCTTCGCAACCACGCAGGCCGCCGAAGGTATAGGGGTTGTAAGCCTTTTGGAAGTCGAAGTCCTCGTCCTTACCCTTGAAGAAACCCTTCTCGCGCGCTAGGTTTACGACATCCTTTTCGTACATGCAGTTCTCCTTGTCTCCGAAGGGGATTTTGTGGATACGAGCCTGATTGGCGTGCGCAGAGATAGCGTTGTCGGGGATACGGATGGCCACCCATACAGCGCCCTTTTTGCCCTTACCCTTGCCGATAAGCTCCATCACCCAGACCTCATTCTTGTCGGCTATGGTGAAGCTCTCGCCGCTACTGGCGTAGCCGTAATCACGGACGAGGTCGGTCATCACCTTGATGGCCTCGCGGGCAGACTTACTGCGCTGTAGGGCCACATATATCAGGCTACCATAGTCCATAATGCCGTTGGCATCGGCTAGCTCCTTGCGTCCGCCCCAGGTAGACTCTGTGATGGCCACCTGATGCTCATTCATATTGCCCACTACGTTGTAGGTAACGGGGGCCTCGGGGATGTATCCTAGGTGCTTATTGGTGTCCCACTCGCGAATCTCGCGCATGGTGCCTTTGGCGTGCGTGCCAGCCCGCCAGTGGTACAGTTCGCCATATAGGGTATGCGAGTCTGCCGAATAGCTAATGATGACGGAGCCATCTACAGAGGCCTTCTTGCCGACGATGAGGTCGCTACAGGCCTCCGCCATCTGTGTGCTGGCGATGCTCATAGCACCGACAGCTACAGCGAGGAATAGTTTCTTGTACATATAGCCTTTATTTATTGGTTTACGTTTCCTCAAAGATACAGAATTATCGCTTATTAAGGGCTAGAGTTGTTTTCTCCTAGTGGGGGACGAGACCGAATGTCGAAAACGGCGAAGCGAATGCCGTATGAGGCGATAGTCTCCGTAGCTGTGCGATGATATGCATAGGATACTTAGACCAAGGGGCGGGCGGGAGAGTAGGAACGGGCTAATACAGTAGCTACTGTACACTTGTGCAGAGACATCTATCCATTCGTTGCCCTAGTAGGAGCACTAGGGGCGGTAGCTGGGGCTGAATAACCCTTGCCTGGGGGCCCCACGACGACAGTCTAATTACTGACTAGACCGAGTAGTCCTGTAGGGGAGCTTCCGACCTAGAGGCTATAGACAAAGCAAGGGGGGGCTACTATGCGATATATACCTCATTAAGAAACTGAGAGCCAAAATACTAGCGTCTGCACGTTTGTGCAGGCGATGGCTTTTGCGTAACTTTGCAACTAATAGAAGAATAGCTTATAGTGCGGAGTACACAAACAAAGATGAAAGAAATCCTAATTATATCAGCATCCCTGGTGGCAGCATTGGGCATTGGTACGCTGGAGGTGCATAGCCAGAAAGCTAAAGTGACCAAGGCTAAAGCCAAGACCGAACAAGCCAAGACGGACAGCGTCGGCACAACGAGTGACTTCGACAAAATTACCCGAGACAGCGAGCGCTCGAGCGGTATGTTTGAGGTAATCCGAAAGGGTGAGGACTACTACCTCGGTATCCCGACGAAGCTCCTCGAACGCGATATGCTTGTCGTTAATAAGCTGGCTCGCGTTCCCAAAGAGCTCAATGAGGCTGGTGTCAATCGTGGCGTCAACTATGAGAACAAAATGATACGTTTCTCTTGGGATAAGAGCCGTAAGAGCGTCTTGGTACGTGAGCAGCGCCCGATGCCACAGAGTAGCTCTGGCGATGCTATCACGCAGGCTGTGGCGGATAATTATATCTCTCCGCTTATCCTTAGCCTCAAGGTCGAGGGCGTCAGTCCCGATAGTAGCCTATTGCTCGTTAAGGTGAATAGTCTCTACGATGGCACCGAGACGAGCCTTAATAATGTCTTCGATAATATTAATCTCGGTACCTCGGCCATCAAGGACCTGTCGAGAATACAACGTATCAAGGCCTACGAGAATAACGTAGTAGCCTACAGC
The DNA here is from genome assembly GCA_034091595.1 of Porphyromonas sp. Lineage (GTDB taxonomy): Bacteria > Bacteroidota > Bacteroidia > Bacteroidales > Porphyromonadaceae > Porphyromonas. Next base: position 22,457 of record JAXFXP010000047.1, on the reverse strand, counting down.
GAGCTAACGACACGTGTGCGCGAGGGCAATACGAGTATCAATGTGAGCCTAGAGTGCCACTCCTCTATAATGTTACTCCCCGAGACGCCCTGGATGATGCGCCCTGTGAGCCGTCGTGTCGGTTACTTCTCTGTCCCTCAGCTGTACTATAGCGATAGCCAGCATACGGTAGAGAGCCGAGCCCTGATCACGCGCTGGCGCCTAGAGCCACGCTCCGAGGACCGTGCACGCTACCTAGCGGGCGAGCTGGTAGAGCCACAGCGCCCGATAGTGTTCCATATAGATAAGTCTACGCCACGTGCCTGGCGACGCTACATCCGTGAGGGCGTAGAGGCTTGGCAAAGCGCCTTCGAGCGGGCAGGCTTTCGCAATGCTATCCGTGCTATTGAACCCGAGGAGGGGCGTGAGCTGAGCGATGACGATGTCAACTACTCCAAAATCACCTACGTCGCTAGCGAGAAGAAGAATGCTATGGGCCCCTCGCTCATAGACCCACGCAGTGGAGAAATCCTAGAGGCTGACATCATCTGGTGGCACAACGTGGTAACGATGCTACGGGAGTGGCTACAGGTACAGACAGGGACCACTGACCCGAGGGCTGCGGGAGCGACCCTACCAGACGAACTGATTGGCGAGGCCATCCGCTTCGTGGCTTGCCACGAGGTCGGGCACTCGCTGGGCCTACGCCATAATATGATTGCCTCTAATGCATTCTCGGTAGCCGACTTGCGCTCGCCAGCCTTTACCGACAAGGTACGGGCCACGGCAGCCTCGATAATGGACTATGCACGCTTCAACTACGTGGCTCAGCCCGAGGATGCTGTGCGCCACCTAGCCCCTGGTATTGGCGAATACGATAAGTTCGCCATCGAGTACGGCTACCGCTGGTATGGCGAGGAGGCTGAGGCGCAGCGCCGAGGGCTAGAGGAGCTACTGAGCCGTCACCAATCTAAGCTCTACCGCTATAGTGAGGCTCAGGATACCCGCGACGCAGTAGACCCTCGGGCGCAAATCGAGGACCTCGGGGATGATGCCGTAGAGGCCTCGGAGCTCGGGATACAGAACCTCAAGCGCCTGATGCCCGAGATCATCCGCCGTACGACTACGGGCGAGGCAGAGCAGAGCTACGAGCGTGCCAGCGAGCTCTACTATGGCATCATCTATCAGTGGAATAATTACCTCTACCACGTACTGGCCAATGTCGGTGGGATGTACCTCAATAATATCAGCGTAGGGGATGGGCAGGAGAGCTATATCCACGTAGAGCGTGAGCGTCAGGCACGGGCTGTGGACTTCCTGTGCCGAGAGATATTCAGCTATCCGGAGTGGCTCTTCGGGGCAGAGGTCGGCAAGTACACCTATCTACTGCGCAAGACCCCCAATGGCATTCAGGAGAATGCCCCCGCACAGATACTACAGAATACGCAGGCTTACCTCCTCTGGGATATCCTAGGCAATCATCGTCTGATGCGTATGATGGACAATGAGGCGCGCAATGGCAAGAATGCCTACACAGCCGTAGAGCTGACCGATGCGCTCTACGAGCATATCTTCGACCAGGTGCGTGAGCCCGATGCTCGTCAGCGTTCGTTGCAGAAGAATATGGTCGATGCGCTCCTAACAGCTGCTGCCGAGGACGAGTCTGTCAAGATCAATAAGCGCATAGCCGATGGCAGTCTACCGATAGCCCTTAGCGCTCGTGAGCATACCTGCCTGATGCACGACCACCAGCTAGATGGTAGCCCCCGTACAATCAATCTCTACGGCAAGCAGCTAGAGCGTATCAGCGATGCCATCTCTGTCAAGCGTGGGGTACTGCTGCGCATACGTCAGCTAGCCCAGAGCCGTACGAGCGGGGTACTGCGCGTTAGCCGTGCCAATCGCTACCACTACGAGGACCTAATACTACGCATCAATACGGCCCTAGGCTTACGATAGATAGAGCATAACTAAGGAACGAATAATAAGATATAATGACTATGAAAAGAATGACTTACCTAGGTGCCCTCTCGCTGGTAACGCTGGTCAGCACAGCGCAGGCCCTGCATGCCGATAGGCTCATCAAGGGTATCGTGCGCGATGCTGACGATGGTAGCCCCATCGTAGGGGCTACGGTCTATGTACACCCCACCGAGCTAAAGCGTAGTGGCGCCTCGGCCAAGAGTCTAGGCACGACTACCGATATTAACGGTGCGTATAACCTAACTATCCCCGAGGGCGTGCGCGTGATCCGTGTAAGCTATGTAGGGATGCGCGAGCAAGAGATAGCCATTAAGGCAGGCGTGAGCAGCTACGAGGTACAGCTACAGAGCGACAATAAGCTCAACGAAGTAGTGGTAACAGGTTATCAGACCACTGAGCGCCGTAGGCTAACGGCAGCCATCACCAAGGTAGAGCTCTCCGATGCTGTCCTCGGTGGTGTCAAGAGCGTAGACCAGGCTTTGGCTGGTCAGATAGCTGGGGTATCCGTGGTAAACGCTACGGGGACACCTGGGGCGCCTGCCCGTATTCGTATCCGAGGCACAGCCTCGCTCAACGGCACCCAAGACCCCCTCTGGGTGCTGGACGGCATACCTCTAGAGGGCACAGACATACCCAAGATGGATAGCAGCAACGACAACGATATTACCAACATCGGGCAGTCTTCGATAGCTGGTATTAGCCCTGCCGATATAGACAACATTACGATCCTCAAGGACGCTGCTGCTACCGCTATCTACGGGGCGCGCGCTGCCAACGGGGTAATCGTCATTACGACGAAGAAGGGGCGCAGCGGTAAGACCAGCATCAACTACTCCTCGCGCCTAAGCTATTCGCCTAAGTACAGCATCGGACGACTGAACCTCCTGAACGCTAGCGACAAGGTAGACCTCGAGCTAGCGCTACTCCCCACACAGGACGCTTGGGGTAGCCCGCTCTATCCATCCAAGGGTGGGGTAGCCGAGATACTGACTCGCCATAACCTCCTAGACGCCTACCGCCAGAGTGGCAAGGATGCCCTTACGGCCGAGGCCCTTAATGAGATTAACGCCCTGCGTAGCATCAATACGGACTGGAATGATATGCTCTTCCGTAACGCCTTTACGCAGGAGCACAATGTTAGCGCCTCGGGCGGTAACGATAGAGCGACCTACTACACCTCGCTGGGCTATACCAACGAGCAGGGTAACGTAACGGGCGTGGGTATGGAGCGCTTCAACCTAACGACGAAGCTGATGTATCAGTTCAGCAAGCGCTTCAAGGCTGGTGCCTCTGTCTTCGTGAGCCGTCGTAGCAACGTATCCGACGTGAGCGATAAGTACGGCAACGTCAATCCTGTCTACTACTCACGCTCGGTCAATCCCTATACACGTCCCTTCGACGAGCAGGGTAACTACATCTATAATTACGACCTCGGCAGCGGTAGCGAGCCTGACACGAAGCGTGGCTTCAATATCTACGAGGAGCGTGCCAATACGGAGCAGAAGACCATCACCACGGCTCTGAATACTATCTTCGATGTTGAATATCGCTTCGATGACCACTGGAAGCTCTCTAGCCAGCTGGGTCTGCAGTGGGAGCAACTCAAGCTCGATGAGTATGTGGGCAAGGATACCTATACCATGCGTGATATCCGTGAGGCTAGCTCCTACACGAGCAATCGCCAGACACTCTATCTGATACCTCTAGGCGCACGCCATAAGCTCCAGAACCGTGTGATGAGCCAGACGACCTGGAAGGGCCTGCTCGAGTACAAGAATACCTTCGCAGAGCTCCACAACCTACAGGTGATGCTCGGCTCCGAGCTACGACGCAATCGCTACGAGGTGGCCAACTCTACGGCCTATGGCTACGACCCCAAGACGCTGACTACCAAGCCTATCATCTACCGCAACGAGAGCGATGCTACACGCTATCCTCTACACAGCGAGAGTCTGCTGCGCAATGCCTTCACCTCTTTCTTTGCCAACGGCTCCTATACCTACAACGACCGCTACACCCTAGGGGCTAGCGTGCGTATCGATGGCTCGGACCTATTCGGGGTAGACGAGAAGTACCGCTATCTGCCTATCTACTCGGTGAGCGGGCTATGGCGTCTCTCTAATGAGCGCTTCTTAAGCTCTGCCAAGTGGCTAGACAACCTAGCGCTAAGAGCGTCGTACGGCCTACAGGGGAATATCGACAAGAATACCTCGCCCTTCCTAGTGGGTCTCTACGGCACTACGAGCCTGCTACCAGGTAGTAGCGAAGAGGTGATTACCATAGCCTCTGCCCCCAACGACAAGTTGCGCTGGGAGAAGACCGCCTCGTACAATCTGGGGCTCGACTTCGCTGCCTTTAACCAAGGCCTCAACCTCAGCATAGACTACTACCTACGTAAGGGTACGGACCTCATCGGAGTGCGCTCATTACCACTGGAGAATGGCTTCTCCTCGCAGACCATCAACTGGGCTCAGATGGACAACCAAGGTATCGAGGTCAATCTACAGACGCGCAACGTTACGACCAAAAACTTCTCGTGGTACACAAGCCTCAACTTCGCCTACAACCAAAACAAGGTACTGCGTGTGATGACCCCCGACAATCAGACCACACCGAGCCTCGAGGGCTATCCTGTAGGCGCTATCTTTGCGCTCCCTACCGCAGGGATAGACCCTGCTAATGGGCGTATCCTCATCGCTAATGCCGATGGGACCTCTAGCACCATAGAGCAGAAGTACAAGCTCGTCGACGAGTGGGGTATAGGCTCTTATGCCTCGGGGGTAACGACAGAGGAGGAGCGAGGATTCTACAAGTATATGGGCTCGAGTGATGCCCCCTTCACCGGTGGTATCAATAACACCTTTACCTACCGCAACTGGGAGCTGAACCTCAACATCGCCTACTACCTCGGTGGCTATGTGCGTACGGCCCCTACCTACGATATTACGTCTGTTAATCTCGGCAAGAATACCAACCAAGACATCCTACAGCGCTGGACGAGCGAGCAGACTACCAGCACACTGCCGGCTCTGCTAACGCCCACTACTGCGGGCGCAGACTACGACTTCCTAGCCAACTCGCGCCCCGACATCTATCGCAACCTCGATATGTGGGTGCGTCCGCTCAACTACTTCCGTCTGCAGAATCTACGTCTGGCCTATCGTCTGCCCGAGGGCTTCCTGCGTAGTATTGGCTTGCGTGGTGCTACCCTCGCCCTAGAGGGACGCAACCTGTGGGTCTTCGGCTCTAGCTACCGCAATTACCTAGACCCTGAGTCTATGGGCAATCTGTACGCTACGCCTATGCCACGTACCTTTACCTTCCACCTGAACGTAAATCTATAACACGACGACAAAGATGAAAAAGTATATCATAGCCCTAGCGCTTGCCACGGCCAGCCTTAGCTCCTGTAGCAAGTTCCTCGATATTCAGCCTGTGGGCAAGGTGATACCAGGCTCGCTCAGCGAGTACCGAGCTATGCTCACCAAGGCCTATGCCAATGGCTTCCTAGATAAGGGTATGACAGAGTTTCGTACCGATGTGGCGCTCGTGCGTCAGGATGAGTACGACCTCAATAGCTTCAACGATATCCAGGTGTGGAACGACAACGCTGCTAGCTCTGGTACGCAGTCGTGGGGCTGGGCCGAGTACTACAGCTCGATATTCTACGCCAACGCTATCATCGCCAATGCTGGGAGCATCAGTGGTGGCACGACCGAGGAGGTAAACCAGTTGGTGGGCGAGGCCTATCTGATGCGTGCCTTCCTGCACTTCAACCTCGTGAACCTCTACGGACAGCCCTACACCAAGGCCGGCGCTCCACAGAGTCTCTCTGTACCGATCAAAAAGGACCTCGACCTAGAGGGCTTGCCTCAGCGTGCTAGCGTAGAGGCCGTCTATCAGGCTATAATAGAGGACATCGAGGCCGCCCGAGGGCTTATCAACGTGACTACGTGGGAGGATGCCTACAAGTACCGCTTCGGCAAGCTATCGGTCGATGCCCTAGCTGCCCGTGTCTATCTATACCAAGGCAATTGGGCCAAGAGCCTAGAGGCCTCGGAGGCTGTGCTAGCGCAGAAAAGCGACCTACTAGACCTCACGGCAGGCGCTACAGAGACCCCCAACCATTACACTTCGGTAGAGGGCATCAACGCTTTCGAGCTTATCCTCAATAGCAGTACGGGGCGTGCCGTGCGTGCCACTACGGCCTTCTACAATAGCTATAGCGATGAGGACCTGCGCAAGACGCTCTACTACGAGCAGTCTACGGATAGGCAGGGCAAGCCCCTGGACTACTATACAGTTAAGAAGGTAGATGGTACTACGGCCTATCGAGGCTCTTTCCGCACGAGCGAGTTTTATCTGACCTCTGCCGAGGCGGCCGCTGCAAGTGGCAAGCTAGCCGAGGCGCGCAAGCGCCTACTAGACCTACAGAGCAAGCGCTACAAGGCCTCTGCCTACACGGCCAAGGCTACGGCTGTCGCTGCGATGACGGCCGAGCAGCTACTGGCGGAGATACGTCTAGAGCGCAAGCTGGAGCTTGCCTTCGAGGGGCATTATTGGTTCGACCTACGTCGCACTACACGCCCTGCTATCACCAAGACGATAGACGGCAAGAGCTATACGCTCTCGGCGGACGATGCACGCTATACGCTCCCGATACCGAAGGAGGCTATAGCGGCTAACCCTAGTCTAGCTAACTAAAGACTATTGTAAGACCGGGCCCCACGGGGGAGAGCAGAATACTCTCCCCCGTGGGGCTCGGTCTTGTGTATATCTCTCTCGTCCTAGAGCGAGAAGGCGCACTGTAGCATAAACTGCCGTGGGCGGAGGAGGTATTCGCTACGCTCGAGGTCTGCGGCCAGATGGCGGTAGCTAACGAATTGTCTGGTGTCGAAGATGTTGCTCAGCTCGGCGACGAACTCTAGTCGTTTCTGAGGGCGATAGGATAGTCGGGCTGAGGCCATACGTGCCACCGAATAGGCTCCTGATGAGCTATCGAGTATTAGCGTACCTTGGGGCGAGAAGGTCCATTTGTCGCCGAGCTTGAGGTGTAGAGATAGGTAGTGGCTCTGAGAGCTGAAGGTGCTCGTGAACTTACCCACGGAGGACTTTTGCCAAGAGAGCCTGTTCTCGAGGCTCACTGAGAGGGCCTTAGAGAGCTTCAGCTCCGAGTGCTGTGATAGTCCATAGCCCCAGTTATGGTAGGCGCTAGCATAGCCCTCTGTGAGGGTAGTGCCCGAGCCCCAGCTGAGCTGAGCTCTGAGGGAGACATTACCGCGGAGGGGCTTTAGGTAGAAGCTAGTGCCCGAGCCGAGGCTGTGCTGTAGACTGGTATTGCGGTAGTCTATGCTCTGTAGGTCGAAGGTCCCATCGCGGTAGATGAGGTTTGTCAGCTCGTTCTGTATAGCAGCCTCTAGGTCGTAATATAGGTTTACGAAGAAGCCCGACTTATGGTCTCGGTATATGCCCGCTACATTGCTGCGTATCTGATGGCGTCTGGGTGTGAGGTTGGTGCGTCGGCGTAGCGTGCGGTAGTCGCTGAGGATATAGTCCGTTAGCTCATTGCTATAGTCCCCGATAGCATCGCTATAGCTGAGGAGACCATTGATGTACCATCGGGAGCTAGGCTTATACTCTAGGCTAGCCCAGGGCCTTGGGCGCAGGTACCACTTTGGGCCCTGTGTGCCCCGCTGTAGTTCTAGGTCTATAGGGACGGTTATCCTCCACTTCCATCGGTGCGCATCGTCGTAGCTAAGGGTTACGCTAGAGCCAAGCCTCATCGTGGTGTGCCGTAGCTCGTTGCGGGCCTGTGGTATGTCGCGGCGGTATGACGCTAGGGCTGTCCACTCGCCTAGGGCAGAGCTGAGGCGATTATGCTCGATACTTAACCCTGGGCCTATGCCCCATTGGTAGTATTTGCTTTTGTGGCTATAGCTCAGAGATAGCGAGCCTGCGTAGGTGTCGTGCAGGAGTGTCTGACGGATGTATCCCGTCCCGAGGTCCGGGAGCTGTAGTACCTCACCGATAGCTGTGGCAGGGCGTAGCTCTAGGCTGTGGTCGCTACGTCGGTAGGCCAGATCTGCCGTGAGCTTGTAGATATGCTCGCCCTGGCGTCGTACTACCTTGTACTGGTTGGCGATGCCGTAGGATGGTAGCTGTGTCGCCTGTGCTAGCTGTTGTAGCGGGCGTTGTACCGCACTATTGCCCTGTACTTTGTCCCAGAAGAGACGCAGCTTATTGTTGGTGAAAGCCTTGGTGCCGTTGTGTTCATACTCTAGTTTGAGCTCGCTGTCGTGCTTGCGTAGCGTATCCCGCAGGCGTTCCTCTAGGCGTCCTGTATGGCTAGGGCCTTGGTATACAGAGCGTTCTTCGGCCTGCTCTCTCCAGCGCCTGTCGTATAGGTAGAGGAGGTTTAGCCCGAGTGTAGAGAGGCTGTCGAGGCCGTAGAGGTTGTTGAGTGATAGGTAATGCGAGTCGTTGAAAGGCTTACGCCCGCCTCCCTGGCCCTGTACGCCTAGGTGTGCCGAGGGCGCAAGCCCGATATTGCCGTAGCTCTGCCTTAGCTCTTGGGCGATATCTCCACCAGAGTTGTCTTGCTTATAGATGAGAATATTCTGATGCTTGGGCGTAAAGCGCATCGCAGAGATGCTGTTGCTTAGCTCCCCGAGGGGTAGGCCAGCGCCGAGTCTGAGATTGGCAAAGAAGGCACCGAGTGCCGACTTGCGTAGTCGGATGTTTACAGCCGCTGTGCTGGGCATTTCCACGCCCTGTAGTGCACGTATGGGCTGGTGGCGCTCTAGGACCTGTACGCTGGCGATCTTATTTACGTCTAGATTGTTGGTGGCTAGCCCATAGCGCCCTTTTAGGATGTCTTTGCCCTCGATGTAAAACTTCGATATGGGTTTGCCCTGATAGAGTATTTGCCCGTTGCTCTGGACCTCTATGCCTGGTAGGCGCTTGAGGAGGTCGGCTAATACACGGTCGTTGCTTTGGGCGAACTGGCTACCCATATAGGTCAAGGTGTCGCCAGAGAGGCGGATAAGGTCAGCCTCTACGACGACCTCTCGGATGCGCTCTGCTTTGGCACTGAGGGCGATGACGAGAGGTTTATTACCTGGGCTGAGGCGTAGCTCGTAGGGCTCGGCCCCGAGTGAGCGGGCACGCAGTATGGCGCCCTCGGGTAGGGCTTTTAGTTTGATCAGAAAGCGGCCATCCTGAGCGCTTATGCTGCGGGCTAGGAGGCTCTTACCCTCCTCTGCATGGACGGAGAGCAAGACCCCTGCTACGGGCTTACGGCTGTCCTCCCATACGACCGTACCTGTTAGGCTGTGCTGTGCTCGGGCGATGCCTGTCAGCAGGCTCGTCAGGAGGAGGATGAGTGCTAGTTTGAGCTGAGTATTCATGATATCGGTCTCCGCTAGTCTGTCTTACCAGCTGGAGCCTCGCTGTCTACGCTTTTGGCTAGAGGGATTTCCTCCTCTTGGAGGTCGAGGCTACAGAAAACCATAGTGTTGCCCTGCAATGGGTAGTAGACGAGGCGATCTCGGCGCATCTTGTTCATTAGGTCATTATACTCCTTGGTACTGAGTATCGGGCGCTTGTCTACTGACATTATAGGGGAGCGCCTAGGCGTCTCTGTCTGTGTGATGCCGGCTAGCTGATAGCGCCATAGGCCCTGCTCGTCTTCGATAGACATAATGAGTCCGGGGAGGCCTTGCCAATGCGCTGGGCCATTGCTAAGGGGTATTTCCTCGCTGTACCAAGCTGTCCACTGCCGTCCCTGCCACGAGCAGCGCGCTTTTTGGCAGTGGTAGCCCGCTATGGTAGTGGTATCATCGAGGATTTGCCATTCGACGGGTGGTAGCGTATAGGGGTGTAGGCCCTCTATCTTGCCCTTGAGGTCTACGACCAGCTGTAGCGTATCGCTTGCTAGTGTTTTGTACAGTCGTCTGGTATCTTTTCTGGTAAATAAGGGGCGTAGGAACTTTTCCTCGTAAGGTCCCTCTTTCTCTGCGAGGCTGATAAGCTGATCAATATGGTACACGAATACGACGGAGTTGATTTTCCCCTTGAGTAGGATATCATTGAGCTCTTGTAGGGCTTGTAGCTCGGTTTCGCGTTGCCAAGTGGTCCAGACGCTGTGTGTAGGGCTGGCTACTAGCTCCATAGTGTCCAGTAGTACGCTATCTTTTCCCGCTAGGCGTATAGGCGTCTGACTGTGATAGAGTACAGAGAGCGTAGTCTCCTGTCCTAGGGCATAGCTGAGGCTCGCCCATAGGCAAATGATAGTGGTGATGATAGTACGCATAGTAATTGTATTTATGCTGTTATTATGATAGCTCAAAGTTAGAAAAAAAATACACAGCATAGACACCAAGACTTTATGTATATATCGGAGCGTATGCCCCAGAGCTGGCGGATGATAAGGCCCTCGGGGGCTATTGAGAGCGCTACATCATTAGGCCCTGTTCGTACACTCGGTGCTGTACACTTGTTCACCTAATAGGCGGCCACTTGGCGACCTATTAGGCGGACGATCGTCGACCTACTAGGCGGACAAGTGTCGACCTACTAGGCGGCCGAGTGTCGATCTACTAGGCGGCTATTACCACCCTAAGGTGCTAATGTAATTGATATTGTGTAGAGATTGATTTTTTGCTACATTTGCTCTCGACATATTATAAACTTAGCCAAACAACACCATAGACAATGAAGCGTATATTGCGTATCCTATTATTGATGACTCTGTGCTGTACTAGCGCTTATGCCCGTACTAATGCAGACAGCCTGCTCTATGCTCAGTTTAGAGATAATTTCAGACCTGCCGAGGGAGACTCAATCACCTTTGAGAGTTTCTACCGAACGAAGGGGTTTAATGACATGGAGCCCATAGATAAATACAAAGCCTTGATCCCTCTGGGGACGATAGGCTCCGAAGAGTCTGGTATCTCTTGGCAGGCTGGTGTTCGACTGACAGTCGGGGACTTTGATGTCTTGCATTATAAGCTGTGGCATAGTAGCCCCAAAACACTTTACGGCCCGATGTGGGTAGACCAGCTCGTGGCAGTGTACACACGCTCGGGCAAGCTCGTTGATAGCCGTATCATCGTCAGGCTACATGATGACTACAATGGCGAGATAAAGGGGACTAGCAAACCCTATAAGCTGGATGTTAAGCACATTCAGGTTATAGGCTCAGATTTTCATAAGCGACTTGCGTTCTATCGTAGTTATAGTATCTCCCCCCAAGGAAAGATAGATATGAGCTATACCCCAGCACCGTCTACTGTCTACTCGGAGATACAAACGGCTCGACCATGGCCCAAAGGGAAGCTCACGAATGATTACCTATATGACTATGATAACATCAATTCATGGGAAGATAGAATGTCTAGCCTTTTCTCTGGATACTATATGCCTATCCCGGACGATATACATCACTGGGAGTGGAGATGGGGCGTAAGGCACAATGATAAGAACTATACCCTTTTATTGACCCCGGCTTCCTCTGATCGTTTAGGGACAGAGATATCAGCCAAGGATATTTACGTCCTTACTACGATAGACAAGCAGGGGAGAGTGATTGACCAGCGTATCTTAGGTCGTAATACCCCTCAAGAGCGAACACTCATCACGAGCGACAGACCCGATGCAATCACTATTGATCATTATAGCCTGTCTTTTCGGGACTCCTATACCCTCGATAATGAAGCTAAGCACAGCCGTAGCCTATACCGTATAGACGCACAAGGGCGCATCAGTGTAGAGCGCCTCTTTACGGACCAGCCTGTCGCCTCGAATGAGGTTCCCTAGCGAGTCTTATCGAGGGCCTATCCTCCAAACTGTTCTGCGTAGACCTCAGCCCTGTCTACTCGGATAGGGGAGGGCGGGAGATATTTGTTATCTTTGTGAGAGAGAATAACAAATAACAAACATAAGACCCTTGAAGAAACTTGCCGCTTGGCTACTGACACGTCTGGGGTGGCGCTGCCTGCCCGCCCTCGATGAGCAACCTACACACAGCATTATCTGCGTAGCACCCCACACGTCTAATACCGACTTTTTGATAGGTAAACTCTACTATAGCACTATCGGCAAGCCCCATGGCTTCCTGATGAAAAAGGATTGGTTTTTCTTCCCTCTGGGCCCTATCTTCAGAGCCATGGGCGGGATACCTGTAGACCGTAGTCGCAAGGGGGATATGGTAGAGCGTCTGGCCGAGTATATCGGTGCACAGCAGGAGGTACATATCGCTATCACGCCCGAGGGGACGCGTAGCTATCGCCAGGACTGGAAGACAGGTTTCTACCGCATAGCCCTCGCTGCCGGTATCCCCATAGAGCTGGCCGTGCTAGACTACGAGCAGAGGGAGGTCGGTATCTTCGAGGTCTTCCATCCCACAGGAGATATGGAGGCCGACATCGCCTATATCCGCAGTCGTTATTCGAGCCGACAGGCCAAATATCCAGATAAGTATCACGATTATGTCTCAGAGTAACCCTAGTACAGCGCCCACAGCAGAGCTGAGGGTGGCGCTTGTGCAGTGCAGTATATACGACCTCGATGTCGCAGCCAACCTCCGTCAGCTAGAGGAGCAGCTCGCAGCCCTCGTGGGGCAGTGCGACCTCGTAGTTTTCCCCGAGGCTATTACTACGGGCTTCTCTGCCGATGCCACTGGCTATGCCGAGGACTGGCAGACAGGCTCTCTCGTAGAGCGTCTAGAGGGCTTGAGTATTCGCTATGGCCTAGCCCTAGCAGGCTCGGCTTTCGTCCTCGACGAGGGGGCAGCTGTCAATCGTTTCTTCCTCGTAGATGGGCACGATGTGCAGTACCAAGATAAGCGACACCTATTCTCCCTCGGGGGCGAGCCCGATATGGTCCGCCCAAGTACGGAGCGTCGTATCCTACAGTTCCGTGGTTGGCGCATTATGCCCCTAGTGTGCTACGATCTGCGCTTCCCGGTGTGGTCGCGCTGCAGGCACAACGATTATGACCTCATCATCTGCGTGGCCAATTGGCCTAGGGGTAGGCGAGAGGTTTGGTCTACTCTGCTCCGTGCTAGGGCTATGGAAAACCTCGCCTATGTCATTGGGGTCAATCGTGTGGGGCGTGATGCTACGGCCCTAGAGTATCTCGGGGATAGCGTGCTGGTCAATCCACGTGGTGAGGTGCTGTCGGCCTGTGCCGTGGGGGAGGAGTCGGTCGTCGTAGGGACGATGGACTATGCGCCTTTGGCCTCTCTGCGGGCTAAGTTCCCCGTGTGGCGGGATGCCGACGACTTCGAGCTTAAGGCATAAATAATTATCTTTACATCAGAATAATAGTAAAAGAATAGCGTAGGCTGTATGAAAAACTTTTTGAAAACATTCCTCGCCGCCCTCCTAGCTAATGTGGTGGGCTCTGGTTGTGTGGTGTTCTTTATCTTTGCTGGTCTAATATCGCTCGTGGGCAGTATCGCTATGATGGGGCCTAATATCTCTGGAAGTCAGAACGTTCCCGTAGAGCTGAAGGCCGGTACCATCCTCAAGATAGATCTCTCTAGCCTAAGCGATATTGTCTCGGAGGACCCGATGGCTGCTTTCTCTCTGAAGAAAGCCCCACGCCCAATCTCACTCTCTGAGGCACTGCGTGCCATTCGGATAGCGAAAAATAATCCCAATATCAGTGCGCTCTACCTCAATGTAGAGGGTATCCAAGGCGGACTTGCCTCGGTAGATGCCCTGCGCCGTGCACTAGAGGACTTCAAGCAAAGTAAAAAGCCTATCTTCGCCTACGGAGATATGTATAGCCAGAAGGCTTACTACCTGTCTAGCGTTGCCGACCGTATCCTGCTCAACCCCGAGGGGGGAGTAAGCCTAACAGGTATCGCTAGTGGTACGATGATGTACAAAGATGCCCTCGATAAGCTGGGGCTAAAGATGGAGGTCTTCAAGGTCGGGACCTTCAAGAGCGCTGTGGAGCCTTATATCCTCAATGAGATGAGCGAGGCGAACAAGCTACAGGTCAAGGAGTATATAGACGGCCTCTGGGCTAGCATCACAGGGGGCATCAGCCAGGCACGTAAGATTCCTACCGACAGTCTACAGGCATTTGTCAATAGAGGGGGTGCCTTCGAGAGTGCTAAGGCTTTCGTGGAGAGTAAGCTAGTGGATACGCTCATGTACCGTGCTGATGTCGGTCAGTATATCGCTAAACGTCTAGGTAAGAAGGCTAAAGAGCTACGTATGGTTAGCCTTGCAGATATGGCTGATCAGGACGACCCTAGTGCCTCTACGTCTGGCGATGCGGTACGTGTCATCTTCGCTGAGGGCGAGATCGTTTCTGAGGAGCTTAGCGACTTTGGGGGGACTGGCAGCACGATTGGCTACAAGCTCGTAGACGAGCTGGGTGAGGCTGCCGAGGATGAGGATGTAAAGGCGGTGGTACTACGCGTCAATTCTCCTGGTGGTAGTGCCTTCCTCTCTGAGCAGATATGGCATGCTGTCAAACAGCTACGAGCCAAGAAGCCCGTAGTAGTGTCGATGGGCGATGCTGCCGCTTCGGGCGGATATTACATAGCAAGCCCTGCCAATATGATCGTAGCAGAGGCCAACACGATTACAGGCTCTATCGGTATTTTCGGGATGATACCCAATGCCAGTGAGCTAGCCAAGCGCTTCGGGGTGAATATGGATATCGTCAAGACGAGCGAGTACGCAGACCTAGAGGTCGGCATCCCTTTCCGCCCCATGACGGACGAGCAGCGTGCGCTCATACAGCGTCAGATAGAGCGGGGCTACGACACCTTCCTGGGCCGTGTGGCTGAGGGGCGTCGGATGACCAAGGCTCAGGTAGACTCTGTCGCTCAGGGCCGTGTATGGCTGGGGAGCAAGGCGCTACAGCTAGGGCTCGTAGACAAAATAGGCGGTTTGGATACTGCTATCAAGGAGTCGGCCAAGCTGGCTAAGCTAAACGAGTATCACGTGCACTATGGGGAGACGAGCCGCAGTTTCTGGATGGAAATACTAGAGAGCCAGACCCCGACGGATGAGTTCATCGCTAGAGTACGCTATGCGCTCCTTACGAGCGAAGAGCGCTCGGCCCTACGCTTCGTACAGGGACAGACACGTTACGCCGGTATACAGGCACGCCTGCCCTACGAGCTATCTCTCTACTAGCCCCCTCAGACACCCGTCATGCTTGGGCGAAGCAAATACAGCGTATTACTCCGACCTCTAGCCTATTTATATGGGCTAGGGGTCGGTCTGCGCAATCTCGCTTTCGCCTGTGGGCTTTTGCCAGAGCGTAGCTATCCGATACCTATTATCTGCGTGGGTAATATCTGTGTCGGTGGCACAGGTAAGACACCACACGTCGAGTATGTGCTCTCATTGCTCGTGCCCCGCTATCGGGTGGCTGTCCTCAGCCGAGGCTACAAGAGACGCACCAAGGGGCAAATAGTCGCCCAGCCGACACACACCGCTGAGGATATCGGGGATGAGCCACGGCAGATACTGAGCAAGTATCCTGAGATTACGCTCGTAGTGGATGGCAATAGGCGCAGGGCTATGGACTATCTGATGAGTCTAGATGAGTCTGAGCGCCCCGAGGTAGTGGTGATGGATGATGGCCTACAGCATCGCTATGTGCGTCCCTCGTACCGCATTATGTTGGTCGACTATGCACAGCTTCTGACCGATGATAGGCTTATGCCCGAGGGGCGCCTGCGAGAGCCTGCCCGTGCTCGCTACCGTATGAACTGCGTCATCGTTACCAAATGCCCAGAGGAGCTCCGTGCCACTGAGCGTCGAGGCATCGAGCGTAGCCTAGCCTTGCGCCCGTGGCAAAGATTATTCTTTACCCGCATCGAGGCTGTGCGGGATAAGCTACGCCCGTTGACGAGCCTGCTACCTGAGCGGGCCTCCGCTACGGAGGCTACCCTAGCGCTGAGCTCAGAGCAATCAGTCTTCCTCTTATCTGGCATCGCAGGCCCCGAGGCCTTTGCCGAGAGCCTAGGCCCATACTGCCATATTGTAGGCGAGCAGCACTATGGAGACCATCATAACTATAGTGCAGATGAGCTAAAGGACCTAGAGCAACGCTGGCAGAGCCTAGTGGGCAAGCATCCGGAGCTTATTATCCTGACGACAGAGAAGGACGCTATGCGCTTAGCTGCCCTTAGCGAGAGCCTGAGCCCTGCGTTCATAGCCCGGATCTATTACTTGCCCATACGGGTACTAGTCCCAGAGCGTGAGCGTGAGCTAGACCGACAGATATTGCTCGCTGCCAAAGCCAAGCCACAGAGCCTACAGGGCTAAGACGCCTAGACAAAACACAAGACGACACCTAAGCAATATGCAACGTACAGATATATCTACAATAGGGGAGTTTGCCCTCATACGCAAGCTCACCGAGGGCCTCAAGCCCCTACATCCTACTACGCACCATGGTGTGGGCGATGATGCCGCAGTCATTGGTGCAGACCCCGCCCTAGAGACGCTCGTTAGCCACGAGCTATTCCTAGAGGGTATTCACTTCGACCTTACCTATACACCGCTCAAGCACCTCGGCTATAAGGCCGTCATTGCAGCCATATCGGACCTCTATGCCATGAATGCCGAGCCACGTCAGATACTCGTCGGCATCGGAGTCTCGGCCCGCTTCTCGGTCGAGGACCTAGAGGAGCTATACGCAGGCATCCGCCTAGCCGCAGAGCGCTATCAGCTAGACCTCGTAGGCGGAGATACGACCAGTAGCCTTACGGGTCTTACGATCAGCCTTACCGTCATCGGGGCTGGGGTAAAGGAGCGACTATGCTACCGCCACGGGGCTAAGCCTACAGACCTAATATGCGTTACGGGCGACCTCGGTGCTGCCTATATGGGCCTACAGCTATTAGAGCGAGAGAAGCGTGTCTTCGCTGGTGAGACGGGTGACTTCGAGCCCGACTTCGCAGGACGCGAGTACATCCTAGAGCGTCAGTTACGTCCCGAGGCCCGCCGTGGTATCGTGGAGGAGCTAGCCCGCCGTGGCATCGTCCCTACATCGATGATAGATGTGTCGGACGGTCTGGCTAGCGAATTGAGGCATATCGCCCGAGAGAGTGGAGTGGGCATTCGTATCTATGAGGACCGTCTGCCGATAGACTACGAGACGGCCTCTATGGCCGAGGAGTTTAACCTCAACGTTACTACCGTGGCGCTCAATGGGGGCGACGACTATGAATTGCTCTTTACCATTCCGCTCGGTCTGATGGACCAGGTCAAGGACATCGAGGGGCTACGCATTATCGGACACGTTACCGAGGAGAACCTTGGGGCTTGCCTAGTAGCCCGTGATGGTAGCGAGATAGCGCTCGTCGCTCAGGGCTGGAAGGACTAATAAACAGGAATCATTATACATAAATATCCAAAGAATGAACACTCAAACGTATTGCGCTTACTGGGCTGAGCGCTACCGCGAAGACCTAACGACCAACATCCTCCCCTTCTGGCTAAAGTATGGCCTAGACCCAGTACACGGAGGCATCTATACCTGCCTCGACCGTGATGGGCAGCTGATGGACGGCACCAAGAGCGTATGGTTTCAGGGACGTGCTGCCCACACCTTCGCCAGTGCTTACAACCATATAGAGGCACGCCCCGAGTATCTAGCCGCGAGCAAAAGCTGTCTCGATTTCATCGAGCGCCACTGCTTCAACGAGGAGGGACGTATGTACTTCGAGGTGATGGCCGATGGCACGCCACTACGCCTGCGCCGCTATGTGTTCAGCGAGAGCTTCGCTATCATCGCTATGGCCGAGTACAGCATTGCCACAGGGGACAAGACTTATGCCGAGAAGGCCCTAGCACTCTTTAAGCAAGTGCAGCACTGGCTCTCTACGCCTGGTGCTCTGCCTAGCAAGTACCTGCCCCACGTGGGCGGACGTGGCCACTCTATCGTCATGATTATGCTCAACGTAGCCGCACAGGTACGTCGTGCTATCCAGGACCCTGCCCTCGATAAGCAGATAGCCGATAGCATCTATGAGCTGAAAACATACTTCATGAAGCCCGAATACAAGGCGCTATTAGAGGGCGTAGGTAGCAACGGCGAGTTTATCGACACGATTAACGGACGCCTCATCAACCCAGGGCACTGCATCGAGACTGCGTGGTTCCTGATGGACGAGGTTAAGTATCGTGGGGGCGACCAAGAGTTACTCGATATGGCTCTGACTATCCTAGACTGGTCGTGGGACTGGGGCTGGGACCAGCAGTATGGCGGTATCATCAACTTCCGTGACTGTAAGGGCTTCCCTGCACAGGACTACTCGCAGGATATGAAGTTCTGGTGGCCACAGACCGAGGCTATCATCGCCACCCTATACGCCTATCAGCTAACGGGCGATGAGAAGTACCTACGCTGGCACAAGGAAGTCAGCGACTGGACCTACGCACACTTCCCCGACCGTGAGCATGGCGAATGGTACGGTTATCTGCACAGAGATGGCTCGGTAGCCCAGCCTGCCAAGGGGAATATCTTCAAGGGCCCCTTCCACATACCCCGTATGATGATCAAGAGCCATCAGCTCTGCCAAGAGCTACTCGGGCAACATTAATATGAACTAAGGCTAAGCTCAGCACATCCCTGTGGGCGTGTGGGGAGCTTAGCCTCTATTTTTAGTCTTCACTACAGATGCTACGTTTTATCCATTGTCTCTGTCTGCTACTCTGCCTCGGCCTATTGCCGCTCTCGGCAGGCCCTCGTATTGTCGGCAAGACCCCGCAGACACGTCCCGACTATGCCCAGGGCGTATCGGGCCATGCCGCAGCTATGCTACAGCAGGGCGAACGCTCTATGCTCGTGATGCTGGGTGGCTGCAACTTCCCCGAGCGTCCTGCTAGCGAGGGCGGAGCCAAGCGCTACTATGCCGAGGTATATGCCACACACTATCGTGAGGGCAAGGACATCAAGGAGTGGCAGCACATCGGCACCCTGCCCGAGCCTCTGGCCTACGCAGGCTATGTACGCTACGGCAATAGCCTAGTCTTAGCTGGTGGCAAGAGCACGACAGGCGACCTCCGCAGGGTACAGCGCCTTAGCCTCAGCGCAGAGGGCACTCTGCGCATAGACAGTCTGCCCAGTCTGCCCGAGCCACGCAGCGGTATGGGGACTGCCCTTGTCGGCTCTCGTCTCTACCTCGTCGGCGGGGCTGTCGGCGGCATACTCTCTACCTCGATGATCTCTCTAGACCTAGAGCGTCCCGAGGAGGGCTGGCGCACAGAGCCCGCCTATCCTGGTGCGGCCCGCCTCAAGGTACTGGCTACTGGCACCAAGGATAGAGCGGGCAAGCCCTACATCTTTGCCCACACAGTCTTTAGTCAGGTGGGGACGGACAACTCCCTCTCTGTAGATATGGCTCACTATACCTTCGACCCCGAGGTGGCTAGCTGGCACATCCACGATAGAATCGATTATAGACTAGCCATGGAGGGGAATAGCTTCGGCGGAGGACATATCTATGCAGACCCCGAGGACGGCACTATAACCCTCGTCGGGGGCGTGCATACGGAGCGCTTCCTGCCCGCCCTAAAGCGTGAGCAGCACATGCGTATAGCACAGCGCATGGGCGATGAGGACTATCTAGAGCGCCTGCGTGCCGAGGCCAAAGACTATCTGCTACAGGAGCCGGAGTGGTATCAGTTTGCCCCCGTCCTCTTTATGACAAGCGTGGAGGGCACGGCGAGCCTAACGCTAGAGCCCTCGCCCCACTATGCCAAGGCCGATGGGGCGCTCGTGGAGATAGCCCCCGGACGCTGGTTGCTCCTCGGTGGGGAGATTAAGCCAGGGGTACGTACCGCGAATATTATCTATTGAGCCTATTGCATAATACGGCACTCGCTTCGTTGTTTGCGACATTCGGGTTCGGTCATTTACAGGAGTAAACTCCCCGTCACCCTCAGTCTTAACGCCTGGCGATTACCGCATTCTCCAAAGTCAAGTACAATGACAAGCCTCGGCTTGTCATTGTGGAGACCGCCCAAGCGGTCTCTATTAACATAAACCAACAACAGACCATATTATGATTATCGGAAGCCTAGAGCATAGCGCACGTATCGAGGCGCTACATCCCGACTTTAAGCGTGTCTTTGACTACATCAAGAGCCACGACCTACTGAATGCTCCGCTGGAGCGTATCGTCCTCGATGGCGATAACCTATTCATCAACAACGTGAACCCCCAGTGCGTCCCCGCTGACAAGCAACCACTAGAGGCACACCGAGACTATCTAGATATCCACGTCCTGCTAGAGGGTGAGGAGCGCATCGGCTGGAAGGACCTCAAGGACTGTGGCGAGCCTAGCAAGGCCTACGAAAAGGAGGGCGACTATATGCTCTTCGACGAGCCTGCTACTAGCTATGTAGACCTTCGTCCGGGGCAGTTCGCCATCGTGTGGCCCGAGGACCCTCATGCCCCACTTATTGGCGAGGGCAAGGTGCGCAAGCTCATCGTTAAGGCCCGCACGAGCGAACTCTAAATCCATCGCTCACTATCGTGTCTATCTGGCCCTCACTAGCCTATGTCTTCTGCGGAGGCGGACTAGGAGCTGTTAGCCGCTATGCCCTCGCCCTGCTCGTACGGCAGTTGGGCGGGGGCGGGCTATGGGGTACCTTGCTAGCCAATGCCTTAGGCGCAGTGCTTATCGGGCTGCTACTCGGCTGGGAGCTACGCCCTAGCGTGTCTACGCCCTATCGGCTAGCGCTTATTGTGGGCTTCTGCGGAGGGCTTACGACCTTCTCTACCTACACGAGCGAGCTCTGGCAACTGCTACGCGAGGCACGCTATCCGGAGGCCCTTGGCTACGCTCTAGTGAGCAATCTGATCTGCCTAGCCTTGCTGGCCCTCGCTTTCTGGCTGGTGCGGCGCTAAATTAGACTAAAGAACGATTATGTTTGGACTGCTCAAAATACTTATCGGAGGCATCATACGCTATGGCTGGCCCTGCTATGTGCGGAGGCCCCTGGACTTCCGTGGGCGTGCTACACGTCGGGACTATTGGTTTACGGCGGCCCTCTTTGCTGTCTTGGTTAATCTGGGTTTCTTCCTTGGGCTTATCTTCCTGTCGGAGTGGATTAAGGACGAAATCCTGCTGATGCGTATTGGCTACGGTATGATGGCTCTAATCGCCCTGCCTGTCCTCTCTGCTATGGTGCGTCGTCTGCATGATAGGGGGCATGGCGCTTGGCCTGTTGTCCTCTATATAGCTCTGGTCCTCATCTATTGGCAGGTCCCCTCGGCTTGGCTCGGCCTAGGCTTCTATATCCTGAATACATACCTCCTGGTGATGATGTGCTTGCCTGGGCAAGTGGGGGCTAATAAGTACGGCCCCGACCCGCGGGACGAGGACGAACTCTACCACGAGGTCTGGCACGAGGAGTATCAGCGCCTACGCTAGGATTAGAATCCTAGCCTGATTATACCAATCCCCCCTGTACATGTCTCTTTGCATGCACAGGGGGGATTGGTTGGTTTATAATGAGGGGGATAATTCGCAGGTAGCGGGCGACTAATGTCCTACTAGAGGGAGCGAGGTAACGTCTAGCACCTCGTGGCTATTGGCATCGCTTACGAGGACGAGGAGGTAAGACTTATCTGCTCGGCTTAGCTTGTTGGGCAGAGTGTATTTGCCCCTTAGTATGGAGCCAAGGGTGTGATCATCGCCCCATAGACCATTGAGGCTACCACGGAAGAGCCCATCGTACTCATAGTTGTGTATCCAATCTCCATTACTTTTAACTTGAGGGGCTACAACATCATCTTCGATCGCCCATACTAGTAGCTTGAGCTGTCGCCCTTGCACTCGGCCCTCCTGTCCTGCTCTTAACTTGGTTTGCAACTCTAGCTCAAGCTCACGTCCCGATAACTTGAGGTTTGCCTTTAGTTCAATAGCATCTGGACGACGTATCATGTCGTCTGTGCTCTCTCTGTTGCCCTGTAGATTATTGAAAACTACTTGGGGTACGGAGTTATATTGGAATGCCCTTAGATAGGAGTAGGCATCTGATGAATAGAGATCATCAGATAGTCTAGAGCTAGGATGCATAGTTATCAATGCTACCAAATCTTTTTCTCTCTCTTTTTGACTCTTGAACGCCACGAGAAAGCTGTGGCAAGTAGGGCAACGTTGCCCTACTAACTCGGTGAGCAAATACTTGTGTTCGATTATTCGGGCTTTGCTCTCTATGGACGGCGGTGTGTCCTTGGGTTTGTCCTCAGCAGGCGGTGTATCCTTAGGCTTGTCTCCCTCAGCAGGTGGCGTGTCTTTGGGCTTGTCTCCCTCGGCAGGCGGTGTATCTGTACTAGGTTTCTTTGGGTCGCTAGCAGGTATCTCTATTTTGCTTGGCTCTTGTGGCTCTGTTTTGCTGCACGCACAGAGTATCAAAAGCCCCGTTATCAAGGCACTTGTGATGATTTGGGTATGACTCATTGTATTGATTATTACATATATTGCTCTGCAAAGTTATACTTTT
>JAXFXP010000046.1:0-28967 GCA_034091595.1 Porphyromonas sp. | reverse complement strand
AGAGGAGGGACAGAAGCGTTTCCCAAAGAGCCCTTACTTTACGCTTAACCTCGCTCAGCTTGCTTTTAATCAGGGCAAGCTAGATAAGAGCGAAGCCTATGTGCTACGTGCCCTCGAGCAGGACCCTCAGAATACGACCCTCCTAAACTTCCTCGGAGGGCTAGCAGAGCAGCAGCAGAACCTAGATAAGGCTGCTGAGTGGTACCTCAAGAGCCTCGCAGTGAAGGCTGACGAGTACGATGCTAACTACAACCTCGGACGTACTTATTACAATCAGGCTGTAGAGCTATTCAACGTACAGAATCCTACCAAGCTTTCGGATGACAAGGCTAAGGGCTTCCTGGCCAAGGCTGTGCCTTATCTCGAGGCTGCCTACAAGCTTAAGCCTGAAGATGTATACTATGTACTCTCTAACACCTATGACCGTCTAGACCGCAAGGCCGACGCTGAGCGCATCCGCGCTGCCCATCAGTAGGCTGTTTAACAGACCTTATAAACACTACCCGACCTCGCCTATTGTGCGAAGGTCGGGCTGGTGTTTATATTCGCATAAGATTTCCGTATCGGGAAAAAGAGAGATTAACCTATAAACTAGTGTAAGATGCCCTTAACTCTACTACGTCAGACTATAAATAATATGCAGAACTCCCCCTTTGTAAAGCGCCTCGGGGATAGCTTCCCCTTGTTCTTTTTTATCCTAGCTTTGCAGGTGGTAGTGAATGTAACGTACCTACTCCAACTCGATCCTGATGAGGTAACTACGATTGTCAATCAGGGGATTGTCGTTGTGGGTATAAAAGGAGCTATACATGCACTCTTCTGGGCTAGTTTAGCTTGGGTTGGCTGCAGCCTTTTCCCTCTTAGTTGGATGCGGAAAACCTTATGGCTTATCTCCTTATTCGGAGCAAGTGCTTTGTACTTTACCGAGGCTATAGTTCTGAAATCCTATAGCATGGTCTTCAATAATATTACAGCATCGATAATATTATCCTCTAACCCAAAGGAAGCCAATGCTTTCAGAGAAACGGTCTTGAAATGGGACTACTTGTCTGTCCCTATCATGACCTTTGTGGCGGTGGTTCTGGCGACTATTTTTGTTTGGTGCATAACCCGCTGGCTCATACGCGTAGTTAGAGAGAATTATTTCTCTTTACTCTTGAGTGGTATCTCTTTTGTTGGATTAGTATTAGGTGTTGCTTATGTTCTGCCCCAGCTCTATAATAACCTTAAGTATAAGACTTATCTATACGAGATGTATGCTCCGATAGAGCGTATATATGTAGGCATCAGGGAGAACTTGGAGGAGGTCGAAAGCATGGAGCGCTCTTTACCCTCCTTACGCGCTGACGTCAAGCGTGATCAGATACGCAAAGACGGAGCAATTACGACGCCTCATACGCTTGTTTTGATTGTAGGAGAGTCGCTCGGCTCTCGTTTTATGCATTGTTATGGCTATCCGTTGGAGAATACGCCCAATATGGACAAGCGCATAGCGGCTGGGGAGATAGTCCCATTTAGTCAGGTTATAAGCGCAGCTCCGAGCACATCTGCCTCCCTTACGGCTTCTTTTACGCTCCATACATCCGAGGAAACGGGTGTTATGTGGTATGAACGCCCTGCTCTGCACTCAGTTTTTGCACGTACTGGCTACTGGGTATATTGGCTAAGTAATACGGAACGCTTCGGGGGGATTACGCTTCCCACAACTACGTTGAGCCTATTGGCAGATGAGAGCCTATTTACGACCGTTCAGTCGTCTCGCAACTTCTACAATCGAGTACAAGATGACCACGATGAGCGAGCTTTGCCACACCTGAAGAGTCATAAGGATATAGAGAAAGATAAGGGGCGTCAAAATATGTTCCAGATACTGCATTTGATGGGTTCTCACCATACTTATTCAGATCGCTATCCTGAGAGCTTCAATAAGTTTAGCCCTAAGGATGTCCCTGTGCATAGAACTCCAGAGAAGGATTTGCTAGTTGCTCAGTACAGCAATAGAGTGCTATATAATGACTACATCATCGAAGAGGTTATCAAGCGCTATGAGTCGGAGGACGCTATCGTGGTGTATTTCTCAGATCATGGACAAACTCTGTATGAGTTGCCCAACAATCCAGATAAGTTTGACCATGACCTATCCGAACTCGGCCTCTCCGTTCCTTTTATGGTCTATATATCACCCTCGATGAAGGCTCAGTATCCTGAGCTGTATGACAAAGTACAACGTGCCAAAGACAGACGTATAATGTTGGACTTGTTGGCTCATTCTCTTTGTGAGTTGATGGGTATCAAGACCAAATATAGCAACCCGAAGATGGAGTTCTTCTCGGAGGAATATGATGATACCCGAGTGCGCGTAGCGCGTGGATATGGGCAGAGCATCAATCTGTAGGCATTGCCCTGTAGGCCAGATGTTGTAACTTCGTAGAGAATTAAATAACAGACATTATGATACTATCCATGACGGGCGTCGGTAAGACTATCGTGCGCCATGAGGGTAAGAGCATTACCATATTTATCAAGACCTTAAATAGTAAACAAATAGATATATCTACACGTTTGCCTTACGCTTACCGTGAGCGAGACCTAGAGGTACGCACCTTGGCTACCAACTATTTGGTACGTGGCAAGGTCGAGATTAGCATTAGCCTAGATGACCTTAGTGCCGGACTTAGTGGTGTCCAGCATATCAACGCCGAGGCACTACAGCACTATATCAAGCAAATCCAGTCTGCGCTTAATGGGGTACGCCCGACCTTTGAGTATATGGAGAGCCTATTGCGCCTGCCTGGCGTATTGGTTAGTGGCGAGACAACTCAGCAGGAGCTGAGCGAGGAAGAGTGGGCCGCTGTACGTCGAGGTCTAGAGGAAGCCTTGCAAGCTGTCGTAGATTACCGACGCCAAGAGGGGGCTATGCTAGAGAGTGTGCTTAGCCAGCGCATAGCTACTATCCGTACGCTGCTCGCTGAGGTAGACTTGCCAGAGGGGGAGCGCATCGCTGCCATTCGCCAGCGCCTAGAGGATGGTCTCCGTAAGCTCGAGGTAGAGGGCTACGACAAGGGACGCCTGGAGCAAGAGCTAATTTATTACATAGAGCGCTTAGATGTGAACGAGGAGAAAGACCGTCTGCGCCATCACCTCTCTTACTTCGAGAGTGAGCTCGCCAAGGCGGAGGGGCAGCAGGGCAAGACCCTGGGCTTCGTAGCTCAGGAGATAGGCCGCGAAATCAATACCCTAGGCTCCAAAAGCAACAATGCGGAGATGCAGCAAATCGTTGTCCGCATGAAGGATGAGCTGGAGCAAATCAAGGAGCAAGCACTCAACGTACTATAGAGACACCTCATTATGACTCAACATCTAATTACACCCTCCGTTAGCAACGAAACGGATCGCCTACAGGTCGTTGTCTTAGGCCTACCGCATAGTCTTGGTCCAACGCCTCGCAGAGCCGACTGCTACGATGCCAAGAGCTACGAAAGTGTTCGTAAAGGTATTTATCCTACAGAGGATGCTGTCATCAATGAGATGGGAGCGCTGTACGATGTACTCGTGCGTAATGGGGTAGAGGTGCTCCGCCCCGAGCTTGTAGCAGACTATAATCAGATATTCGCTCGAGACGTGGGCTTCGTGATTGACGATACTTTCTTCGTGTCTAATTTGATTCCGGACCGAGAGCTTGAGACCGGGGCCTTTGCCAAAATTATCGAGCGCATCAGCCCAGGGCACGTGGCGACACTCCCCGAGGAGGTGCATACAGAGGGTGGGGACGTGCTGGTACACGACGACATACTCTTCGTGGGCTGCTATCTACGCCCAGATTACCCGAGCTACAAGATGGCGCGTACCAACCGCTACGCCATCGACTACTTCCGTGAGCGCTATCCGCATAAGCGTGTCGTGGGCATCGAGCTACGTAAGCACGACCATGATCCACGACTGGGGACACTACATCTAGACTGCGCTTTCCAGCCTGTCGGTCGTGGCAAGGCTCTACTGCATCCCGATGCGCTGACCAATAGCGAGGACCTCGGCCTCCTGTACGAAATCTTCGGGCAGGACAATATCTTCGAGGTTACAGGAGAGGAGGCTTATAATATGAATACCAATGTGGTGTCCCTTAGCCCCGATAGGCTAATCAGTGATTGTAGCTTTGTACGTCTCAATCAGCATCTCCGAGAGGTGTGGGGCATTGCTGTCGAGGAGGTACCTTATCAGGAGATAAGTAAGATGGGAGGCTTGCTACGCTGCTCTACAATGCCATTAGTACGCTGTCATGGCTAAGCAGGCTAAGACCATATATGTATGTCAGAGCTGTGGCACTGTCTACCCCAAGTGGCAAGGACAGTGCCATGCTTGTAAGGAGTGGAACACGATCGAGGAGGAGACCAAGCTCCCTGAGACCAAGGCGAGCTCGCCCATCGTGCAGCGTATGCAGGAGGGGCAACGTGCACGCCCCAAGCGTCTCTCGGATATAGATGCTACTAGCGAAGAGCGCCGTGATATGTATGATGCCGAGCTGAACCGCGTCCTCGGTGGCGGTATGGTGCCAGGGGCCTTCGTCCTACTCGGTGGCGAGCCAGGCATAGGCAAGAGTACGCTCATCCTGCAGACGGTACTCCGCCTGCCCTATCGTACGCTCTACGTATCGGGCGAAGAGAGTGCAGCACAGCTCAAGATGCGTGCCGACCGTCTCGGAGCTACGTATGATAACTGCCTGATATATACAGAGACCAACCTCGAGAGCATACTGCATACAGCTCTAGAGGAGCGCCCAGAGCTACTTGTGATAGACTCTATTCAGACTATTCAGACCGAGCTGAGCGAGAGTAGTCCTGGTAGCCCCTCGCAGATCCGAGAGTGCGCTAATCTCCTGCTCAAGTATGCCAAGACCGAGAATGTGCCAGTTATCCTCATCGGACATATTACCAAGGAGGGGAGTATTGCTGGGCCCAAGATACTCGAGCATACAGTAGACGTAGTCCTACAGTTCGATGGAGACAAACATTATATGTATCGCATCCTGCGTGGGCAGAAGAACCGCTTCGGTAGCACCAACGAACTTGGGATATACGAGATGCAGCACACAGGCCTACGCCCTGTGGAAAACCCCAGTGAGCATCTAATGAGTGGTAGCCAGTCGGGCCTCAGTGGCATTGCCATAGCTGTAGCGATGGAGGGGGTACGCTCTTTCCTTATCGAGACGCAAGCTCTGGTCAGCAGTGCTGTCTATGCTACGCCACAGCGCTCGGCTACGGGCTACGATACCAAGCGTATGAATATGCTTTTGGCTGTGCTAGAGAAGCGAGCAGGCTTCAAGCTAATACAGAAGGATGTCTTCCTAAACATTGCGGGGGGCATCCGTATATCGGACCCTGCTACGGACCTAGCTATTATCACGGCAGTGCTATCCTCTAGTCTAGATCTAGCCCTCCCTGAGGGTGTTTGCCTAACTGGTGAAGTCGGACTCTCGGGCGAGGTACGTCCTGTGAGTCGCATCGAGCAGCGCATCCTAGAGGCTGAGCGTATCGGCTTCCGTGCTATCATCGTACCTAAGAGCAATATGGCCGCCCTCGGTAGCCGAAACTGGACGATACGTATCGTCGGTGTCGATACGGTAGAGGAGGCTTTCCGAATGCTCTTCAAGCCCGCCCAATAACTCCCAAGTAGATGAATATCGCTTTTGTTGTCGAGAGCCCTTTGCCTGCCGCCCTATATGGCGGTACCGAGCGAGTGGTGTGGGGTCTTATGCAAGTCCTCGCCCGTTGGGGACATCGCCTATGGCTAGTAGCACCCGAGGGTACTCGTTGTCCCTTTGCCACGGTTATTATCCGCAACCCTCGTCAGCGTTTAGAGGAGCAGTTGCCCGAGGCGGTGGAGCTGACACACTTCCATGTGCCTGTCCCCGAGGGCTTCTCACGCCCTTATTTGCTGACAGTACACGGCAATAGCCTGCCGAGTAATATCAGCGAGCAGACGGTCTTCGTCTCGCGCAATCATGCCGAGCGCTTTGGGGTCGATAGCTTTGTACATAATGGCTTGATGTGGCAGGACTACCCGCAGCCCGAGCTCAAGCTCCCCCGCAAGCGCTATCATTTCCTAGGCAAGGCTGCATGGCGTGTCAAGAACCTACAGGGTGCTATCGATACTACCCTCGCTATCCCTGGGGCGCATCTAGAGGTCCTCGGGGGCTATAGACTGAACTTTCGCATGGGCTTTAGGTTTACGCTTAGTCCTCGGGTGCACTTCCATGGTATGGTCGATGATGCGACTAAGGCTGAGCTGATACAGCGTTCGCGCGGTCTTATCTTTCCGGTGCGTTGGCACGAGCCTTTTGGCCTAGCCATCATAGAGAGCCTTTACTACGGAGCGCCTGTCTATGGGACGCCTTATGGCTCGCTACCCGAGCTAGTAACACCCGAGGTTGGCTACCTCGACCTCAGCGCTCAGGCTCTGGCCGAGCATATAGCTGTGGCGAGCTATGACCATCAGCGTTGTCAGGACTACGCCCGAGAGCTCTTCTCTGCCGAGCGTATGGCTACGGACTATCTAGCGAGGTATGAGCAAGTCCTCTCGGGAGCTAAGCTCTGCCATCGCCTGCCACAACCATTGAATATTGAGCGCAACCTAACCTGGAGCTAGTCGCCCAGTAGGCAGAATACAGCAAGCCCCTTGCACTGACTCGTGATAGAGTAGGCAAGGGGCTTGCTGTTGTCGTATCTCTGAGACCGTTGCTCGGTCTTTAAGAATGACAAGCACAGCTTGTTATTCTTGCTAGACTTTGGAGAATGCGGTAATCGCAAGGATTGCGTAAGCCGAGAGCAGAGCGGAGTTTACGCCAGCTATGCCGAGGCGAGCAATCGTGCCTGGGAAGGCATTAAGACTGAGGGCGACGGGAGTTTACTCTTGTAAATGACCTAGCCCGAATGTCGCGAATAATGAAGCGAGTGCCGTATTATGCAACAGTCGTATCTGTATGGCGCTTGGCTTATAAGCTGAGATCCATACCTAGACCAAAGACCTGATTGGTACGCTTGTACACGTTGGTGCTCATGAGGGTAGGGTTGAGCTGAGCTACAGCAGGAGCGGTCTTGCTGTAGTCCTGGTAGTCGGTGAAAAAGTAAGCTGCATTGAGCTTGACCTTATCATTGAGCTTGTAGGCAAGACCGAGACCGATAGAGAAAGAGTCGTTGTGGAAGCTTAGGTCGCTCTGGAAGGCATCGCTCTGTCCGTAGGCTGTTATCTGTCCACCGGCTGAGAGTGTAAGCTTCGTATTGAGGTCGTACTCTACGCCTAGAAGGTACTCGTTGGTATTGCCCTGGAGTAGAGCCTGCTTGCCACTTGCCATCTTGGCCTGCTTATCGAAGTAGTGGTGATAACCAGCCGATACACGTAGATTCTCTAGGATGCTGTACTGCGCCCCGAGCGATAGTAGGGCGGGGATGTCGTTGTCTACTTTCACGTCATCGTTGTAGTCTGCGATGCCCGTGGTGTTGGGTGTATTGGCCTTGTTCGTCACCTGGATGGCGGTGCGGAACTCATACTTGGCTGCTAGGTGTAGGTCGCCTAGCTTGTAGTTCACTCCGATAATGGGGGCGATACCGAAGCCAGACTGATCAAGGTCGAGACTCTTGTCTGCGGTCATAGCGGCATAGCGTGTGGCCATGGTAGCTGCGGCTGTGTACTGGGTAGCCATAGCAGCGTTGCCTGCCTGTGTAGCCTGTGCGGCAGCAGCGCTAGCCTGAGCAGCAGCGGCTTGCAGGTAGCCTGGTACAGACTGCATCTGTCCGCCAATGTTGGCCTGAATGTTACGAGCATAGCCGCTATAGCTGTTGTTCGCATAGGCCCCACGTAGACCAGCATAGACAGAGAAGTTTTCGTTGATACGGTAGGCTGCCCCGAGCGTTAGCCCGAATACATACTGCTTACCCTCTATGTAAGTCTCGTACTGGTACTGATTGGCGGGAAATTTGGCACTAGTGAGGAGGCTAGGTACGAGTGATATAGGGGCCTCGAATGTAGGCAGACCGCCCTCGAACTTACCTCTACCTCCACCACCGATAACAGCCGTGTTGAGCCCGAAGGTCCACTTGCCGACCTTGTAGGCTGCGAAGAGGCTAGGGATGATGGGGGCGGCAGCGTTCCCCTCAAACAGTCGCTCGCCACTCTTGCTCTTGCCGTCAGCGTTGGCAGCATAGCTGGGTAGGGTGGATAGGATGTTGCGCTTCTGGTAGGCGCTCTGTAGATTGAGCGATAGATGCCATCCCTCGGGGAGGAAAGCAGCTCCTGCGGGGTTGCTGTAGAGGGCATCGATGCTGGTGCTGGCGTTGCGTGCAGGGTTACGGAGGAAGGCGATGTGCTGATTGGTGTTTGTTAGATAGCCTCCTGCGTTAGCACTGCTGAGACTCGCTAGTAGTGCGAGTGATAGGGTAATTTGTTTCTTCATATTCGTTGTATCAGCCCTAGCTTATGGGCTTGCATATTTTGTATTGTTTAGAGCAAAGGTATGCATAATAATTAGCACAGGTGTGCATGTTTTGAGTTGCGTCTGTGGCTCCTACTATGTAGCGTTGGGCTTTGCTCCGATTTTTACATAGTATGTAAGATGGAGTTTACATAGTATGTAAGACGATGGCGTATAAGGCTAGGGGCTTTGGGGGGTGTGCTGAGTGCTGCGAGAGCGATTTCTTATGATGTATAGAAATCGGATAAATATGTATCTTTGAGACATATTCTAGAGTTAAATATCGCATCTCTATATTTGAAATGAAGAAACTATTAGTTGTTTTGGGTTTGGCCATTGCCAGCCCCCAGCTTGTGAACGCACAGGCGCAGCTACGAGGCTTCGGCTACAGCGTGCCACAGGCCCCGACAGGGCAAGAGTGGCAGAGCCCCGAGGACTATGCCCTCGGTAAACTACAGCCCCGTGCTACCTTTTATAGCTTCCGCAGTGTCGAGTCCGCCCTCGGGGTGTTGCCCGCTGCTAGTGAGTATCATCAGAGCCTCGATGGCAAATGGCGTTTCCATTGGGTGGGCAATCCTAGTGAGCGCCCCGAGCGCTTCTACGAGCCTAGCTACGATGTATCGGCTTGGGATGTCGTAGACGTCCCCATGAGCTGGAATATATATGGTCTACAGAAAGACGGCAAGCAGAAGTACGGTACTCCGATATACCTCAATCAGCGTGTGCCCTTTCACCACGAGGTGAAGGTCGGCGACTGGAAGGGTGGCGTGATGCGTACGCCTCCTAGCGACCATACTATGTACAAGCACCGCAACGAGGTAGGTTCGTACAGACGTACATTCACTGTGCCCAGCGAATGGGACGGACAGCAGGTGTGCATCAACTTCGATGGGGTCGATTCATTCTTCTATATCTGGGTTAATGGCAAGTACGTAGGCTTTAGCAAGAACTCACGCAATAGGGCCTCCTTCGATATAACGCCCTACCTCACGAAGGGGGAGAATGTGCTGGCCGTAGAGGTCTACCGCAATAGCGATGGGACCTTCCTAGAGAGTCAGGATATGTTCCGCCTGCCGGGTATCTTCCGCTCGGTATCGCTCACGGCTAAGCCACGTGTACAGGTGCAGGACCTACAGATTATCCCCAACCTCGATGAGCAGTATCAGCATGCTACGCTGGCCATCCGTGCCGACCTCAGCAACCTCGATAAGAAAGCCATCAAGGGTGCCTCTATGCGCTACAGCCTCTATAGCCTACCTCTGTATAGCGATAAGGGTGGCGTCAAGGTAGGCGAGAGTGTGCTGAGCGAGCCTGCGCTACTCGCTGGGCAAGGTCGTGCTACGCTAAACACCGAGATGCGGGTAGAGTCCCCACGTCTGTGGAGTGCCGAGACCCCTTACCGCTACGTGCTGGTAGCCGAGCTACTAGACCGCAAGGGCAAGGTGCTAGAGACGGTATCTACCTACACGGGTATCCGAGAGGTAGAGGTCCGTGAGGTCGCTGCCAAGGATGACGAGTTTGGCCTAGCTGGGCGCTACTTCCTCATCAACGGCAAGCCTGTTAAGCTCAAAGGGGTGAACCGCCACGAGACGCATCCCGCCACAGGACACGTCCTCAGCCATGAGATGATGGAGGAGGAGATAATGCTGATGAAGCGTGCTAATATCAACCACGTACGCAACTCGCACTATCCTACCGACCCATACTTCTACTATCTATGCGACAAGTATGGTATCTACCTAGAGGACGAGGCCAACATAGAGAGCCATCAGTACTACTATGGGGCGGCCTCACTATCGCACGTCAAGGAGTTTGATATCGCCACGACCAACCGAATGATGGAGATGGTATATGCTAATATCAATCACCCCAGTATCGTTATCTGGTCTCTGGGTAACGAGGCCGGCCCTGGCGACAACTTCAAGCGTTCGTATGCCGCTACTAAGGCGGTGGATACCTCTCGCCCTGTGCAGTATGAGCGCAACAACGATATCGTAGACATCGGCTCCAACCAGTACCCCTCTATCCCCTGGGTACAGGAGGCTGTCAAGGGTAAGTATAAGATTAAGTACCCCTTCCATATCTCGGAGTATGCGCACTCTATGGGTAATGCCGTGGGCGGTCTACAGGACTACTGGACAGCGATGGAGAGCACCAACTTCTTCTGTGGTGGGGCTATCTGGGACTGGGTAGACCAGTCGATGTACAACTACCTGCCTGACGGCAAGCGCTACTTCGCCTATGGGGGCGACTTTGGCGATACGCCCAACGATGGTATGTTCGTAATGAATGGTATTATATTCTCCGATCGAACGCCCAAGCCTCAGTATTACGAGGTTAAGAAAGTCTACCAGTACGTGGGTATTACGGCAGAGGATATCGAGAAGGGGCAGATTCGCCTATTCAACAAGAATTACTTCACCAACCTCAGCGACCACACGCTAGAGCTACGCTTGATGCGCGATGGGGTAGAGGTGGCTAAGCGCTCTGTAGCGATGCCCGAGATAGCGCCACGTAGCTCAGCTGTCGTGTCGCTACCAGACTTCGGACATCAGCTACAGCCCGAGAGTGAGTACTATGTAGTATGCCAGCTCCATCTCGCCGAGGATAAGCCCTGGGCGAAGCGTGGCTTTGTGCAGGCCGATGAGCAGCTACTCCTACAGTCGCCCGTGGCGCTGCCCAAGCTAGTAGCCTCTAAGACCAGTAAGGGGAGCAAGCTAAAGCTAGACATCCCCAAGGATAAGGCGCACCAGGGTACAGTGTCTGTCAAGGGTGATAACTTCGAGGTACACTTCGACCAACAGCAGGGTACTATCCATAGCCTAGTGTATGGCGGTAAGACGCTGATAGCAGCGGGCAATGGCCCTAAGCTGGATGCCTTCCGTGCAGCCTGCGACAATGACAACTGGGCTTACGAGGCCTGGGGCGCTAATGGCCTGCACAACCTCCGCCATCGTGCGCTCTCGTCTCGTGGCTATGTACGTGAGGATGGTGCGGTAGTAATGTTTTACCTCGTAGAGAGTCAGGCCCCCAATGCTGCTAAGATAGGACGTCGCAAACGCTGGGCATCGGAGTCCTCGGGTAAGTACTACATCGAGGAGCAGACGGATAAGCCCTTCGGTGCTGACGACTTTAAGTTCACCACGGCTCAGACTTGGGTGGTATATCCTGATGGCTCTATCGAGCTACAGGCTAATATCGTGAGCAACAAGCCTAACCTGGCCCTCGGGCGACTAGGCTACGAGGTTATTATCCCCAAGGAGTACGAGCAGTACCGCTATTATGGTCGTGGCCCTATCAACAACTATAGCGACCGCAAGACCTCGCAGTTCGTGGCTCAGTACGAGTCTACCGTGGCAGAGCAGTTTGTGCACTTCCCTAAGCCACAGACCATGGGCAACCGCGAGGAGGTACGCTGGGTGACGCTGCGCACTAAGGCTGGGGATGGCATCCTCTTCCAGGCAGGTACTACGATGAGCGCCTCGGCCTTACCCTGGTCTGCTGAGGAGCTACTATTAGCACCACATCCGCACGAATTGCCCGCTGCAGGGGACACGCACCTGCACCTAGATGCTAGTGTTACGGGCTTAGGGGGTAATAGCTGTGGTCAGGGTGCTCCGCTGGCACATTGCCGCTCCTTCGGTACGCAGCAGCAGTTTAGCTTTGTCATCCGTCCGCTGGTGGCTGGGCAAAAGGTAGAGCGTGTGGCGCTTTCGAGCAGCGTGCCACCTATCATAGCACGAGACAACAAGGGTGATGTTACTATCTCTGCTGGTGCTGGTGAGGTCGTGATGTATAGCATTGGCAAGGCTAAGCCTCAGGTATATCAGGGAAGCTTCAATCTGCGTGATGCGGCCGAAATCACTACTTGGACGGCTAGTAACCCGATGCTCAAGGTTAAGCAGAGCTTCACCAAGATCACCTCTATCCCACTAGAGGTACTCTATGCCAGCAGTCAGGAGAGTGGCGCAGGCGATGCTAAGCTCCTCCTCGATGGTAGCCTAGAAACGATCTGGCATACGATGTACTCAGTAACGGTAGCGCAGTACCCACACTGGATCGATTTCGATGCTAGCCGTGAGCAGACCATCAGAGGCTTTGTGTACACGCCCCGTCAGGAGGGTGATAATGGCGACATCAAGGACTACACGCTCAGCGTAAGTAATGATGCTAAGACTTGGACGGAGGTAGCTAAGGGTAGCTTTGCCCGCAGTAAGTCTCCTCAGCGTATAATGCTTGATAAGCCAGTCAAGGCTCGTTATGTGCGCTTTACGGGTCTTAACGCACAGAATGGTGCGGACTATGCCTCAGGAGCTGAGTTTAGTCTAATCTCCGAATAGCTCCATACTAAGCCACAGCCCGAGGGATAGCGAGATGCTCCCTCGGGCTGAGTGCTTAGTTCGTCTCCGACAACTATAAGTATCAAGATTATATCCTATGGAACGTAAATCCCTCTTCACGCACTTCATCGAGAGCTTCACACAGAACTACTTCAACTTCTCGGGCCGTGCTCGCCGTAGAGAGTACTGGGGTTTTCTACTATTTTTCTTCCTCTTCTGGGCCATCCTTTTGTTTATAGGGCTGTTTACGCTCGTTGCTCACTTGGGAGGCTTGCTTTATGAGGCAGGACTAGAGAAAGCCCTATTAAGTTTGGGAGGAGGCATGTTGATCCTTCTCGTTCTCGGACTTATTTATCTGATATGTCTTCCCCCACTGTGGGCTGTGCAGGTGCGTCGTCTGCACGACCGTGGTATGAGTGGCTGGTGGATACTCTGTAGCATAGTGCTCGGCCTCTTCCAAGGGTTGGTGGAGCAGATGTCGCCAGATAGTATAGCCTATTGGATTATATCTGTGGTCTACTGGGCTCTGGAGCTTTACCTATTCGTCCAGATGCTTATGGATGGCGAGGTAGGCGCTAATAAGTATGGCGAAGACCCTAAGGCGGCCGAGCGAGGCTTGCTCTAGGATAGACCTAATCGAATATCAACTATAATTCTAATAAAATATAATCTTATGGAACGTAAATCCCTCTTTACTTACTTCGTCGAGTGCTTCACACAGAACTACTTCAACTTCTCGGGCCGCGCCCGCCGTAGAGAGTTCTGGGGCTTCTCGCTCTTTACATTCATCTTATGGTTTGTCCTTACGCTAGTATTCTTTACGACTGCTGGGACAATGTTCCTCGGAGGGCTTGGTAGCGCAGGCGCGAGCCAAGACTTTCTAACGTCCACTTTCCTAGTATTAGGTGTCTGGGGCATTGTACTCCTCGTCTTTTTGATCCCTTCGCTTGCCGTACAGGTACGTCGTCTACACGATCGTGGTATGAGCGGCTGGTGGATATTCTTTAGTAATGTGCTTGGTGTGATATTTAATGTGTTGCAGACAGCAATGTCAATCACAGGTGCAGACTCTACAATCCTGATGCTCGTTGGTGTCGTAGCTCTGGCGGTCCTCGTACTGAATATCTACCTTCTCGTCCAGTTTGTTATGGATGGCGAGGTAGGCGCTAATAAGTATGGCGAAGACCCTAAGGCATCCGAGCGCTTGGGCGCCTATCAAGGCTAGGATAGTCTGAGCGCAGGCAAAAAACTTGTTCGGGCTATTGCAGATTACGAAATAAGTAGTATCTTTGCAACGTCTTAGAACAAGGACGGCGAGATAGCTCAGCTGGTTAGAGCGTCGGATTCATAATCCGAAGGTCCGGGGTTCAAGTCCCCGTCTCGCTACTCACTCACCTTAGCCCCTCTCCTAGCAATAGGAGGGGGACGATTTGTTTTCGACTAGGTATATGATTTGTATGATTTCACCGGCGAAGACTTTCGCCAAGAAGATAAGCGATACAGAGGGCCTTGCCCCTGTGATGCATCCAGAGACTTTGCAGGTGGCGGAGCAGGCCCTTAGGATGGATGGGGTGGCGCTCTCTCGTGAGCTCAAGCTAAGCCCCAAGATGGCGACAGAGGCCCGCCAGGCTTGGCTTGCCTGGACCGATGGGCTAGCGCCCGAGGCGCCGGCCCTCAGTTACTACTCTGGTATGGTGTTTAGGAAGATAGAGCCCGCTAGCTTCACGCCCGAGGATTGGGCCTATGCCGAGGAGCATCTGCGTATATGCTCCTTTGTGTACGGACTTCTCAGCCCTCGGACGCTCATCCGCCCCTATCGTATGGAGGGAACAGTGCGTCTAGAGGATGGCCAGCGTGTCTCGGAGCTCTGGCGCCCACGCCTAACGGAGGAGCTGATACGGCTAGGCCAGCAGTGCGGGGGAGTCCTTATCCACCTAGCGAGCGCAGAGATGGAGGGCCTGTACGACTGGGCAGAGGTTAAGCGTCAGCTACGTGTCGTAGACATACACTTCGAGGTACGGCAAGCCGATGGCAGCCTCAAGAACATAACGATCTACTGCAAGATGGCTCGTGGGGCGATGATGCGTGAGATTATTAAGCAGCGCATTGATACGCCCGAGGGGCTTAAGGCTTTGACGCCCGAGGGCTTCGTCTATCAGCCCGAGCTTAGTGATGAGCATTGCTATCGCTACGTCTTGGGCTAGGCTAAGGCTTGTAGGTCTAGCTAGTCGGGAGACTGGCAGGCTAAGTTTGGGCGTATTGTTAATTCGTTTTTTTTTTATCTTCGCCCCCGCTTGTTTCACTGAGAGATTATAGCAGTAGCGCAGAGCTGGTATAAGTGCTTAGAATATGATGATTAAGAAAGAAATGAAGCCTAGATTCGTAGGTCTATTAAGGAGAGTCTGTTTGCGCATGACTCTCGCCTTCGTGGGGCTTGTGTTGGGCGCTAGCTGTACGTCTGGCAGTCCCTTTGTCGTTGTGGATAACCCCAGCGATAGTACTATTACTTTTGTGGTAGATGCTACGACCTACACGCTCGATCCTAAGAGTAGTATGGAGCTTGCTCTACCTGTGGGCGAGCATACGCTTACAAGCCCACAGGGCAAGCAGAGTGCCTTTACAAGGCAGGAGTACGAGGAGAAGTCCCTACTTAATCCTCTAGAGGCAAGCTATGTGATTGTAACGACAGCCTACACGGACAGTGAGCAGGAGCGCAATATCTTCCTCGAGCAGATGTACCAGCTGATAGAGGTGAACGGGCGTTACTACTATGGTCCGTTACAAGTGATAAACGCCCCCTACACTGCTCGTACCTCATCGGGCGAGCCTTGGGAGTATGGTCTAGACGAGGACTTCGAAGACGAGATTCGAGTGAATGCAGGTGGCTCGACCTCTATCAATATCAAAAAGGCTAAGATTTATCGAGCCGAAGACTTCGTGAAGGCCTATGCCGACCTAGAGGTCGATCCATCGGAACTAAACCAACAATAATCCTAATAGAATATAGATATGAGTGAAAACAAAGAATCAGGGTGGAAGCTTCCCCCAGTAGGACAAGCTATTCTCTCTATTGCAATTGGCTTGTTTTGTCTGTACTACGGCTATAAAGCCTATGTAGACCTATCACATTTCAATGAGTATGGAGGTGAGATTGTCATGCCTCGCTTTATGTTCTTTCTCAACGAGGTCATAGGGGCTCTGGGGACAGGTATCGCTTTTGCTCTTGTTGGGCTTTACTTCTTCTTCCATGCCGGCAAAGTCCTGCTGGGCGCAAACGATAAGGCAGTCGAGGAGAATAATCCTCAATAAGCCTAAACGCCCCGAGTGTAGTATCCGGCACTAGGTAAGACATAACAGATGAGCGCTTGGTATCCCTTGAGAGGGAGATACCAAGCGCTCATCTATTTGTGGCAGTAGTGCCACGTGGGCCGATGCTATTGCCTGTGGCTTGTCGTTCGCTACTTCGCCTCTAGAGCTTCGATTGGGCGAAGGTATCCCCGAGCTTAATGTCTCCGGTCGTAAAGCCTAGACGGAACCAATACATACGCTGCTCACTAGAGCCATGCGTGAATGAGTCTGGCACCGCATAGCCCTGCGCGGCCTTTTGTAAGGCATCATCACCGATAGCCTCTGCAGCACGCATAGCGCTCTCTAGGTCTCCACCCTCTAGCTGTATGATGCCGAGCTTAGCAGCGTGGTGTGCCCAGAGGCCGCCATAGAAGTCGGCTTGTAGCTCTAGGCGCACGCTCAGCTGATTGTACTCTTTCTCACTGATGCGCCCGCGCATGCTATGTACCTTGTCGGTAACGCCTAATAGATGCTGCACGTGGTGCCCCACCTCGTGGGCTGTTACATAGGCCATAGCTAGGTCGCCAGGGGCACGGAAGCGCTCCGCTAGCTCGCGGAAGAATGACATATCTATATATACCTTCTCATCGCCCGAGCAGTAGAAAGGCCCCATAGCACTACTAGCCCCCCCACAGGCAGAGCTAACCTGATCTGTGAATGCTACCAGCGTAGGCTTGCGGTACTGCTGGCCGAGCTCCTCGGCGAAGACCCGTTCCCACACATCGTTGCAACTATTGAAAACCGCAAGTGTAAAGTCCTTATACTCTTCGTAGGCACGGGCTTTCTCGGGGTCTACTACTTCGGTCTGTGCAGCCCCTCCGTTCATGTTGTCACTTAGGACCTGCTGTAGGACCTGTGAGGGATCTTTGCCCATCAGGAGGGCGATTACGATCATGATGATACCACCGATACCACCGAGGGCTAGCTTGCCCCCACCGCCGCCACTGCGGCCACGTCTGTCCTCAAAGTTGGAAGTACTGTCGTTACGATTAAGCCATTTCATATAGATCTATATTACGTTCTTAGTTATGTCAGGTATTTTATATTCGCTAGTCTGTGGTCTTGTCCCTAGGGGATTAGAATTTGTACTGTAGCCTTAGTGTGAAATTGTTATCCTTGCGCTCGGCCTCGTAGCCCGATAGTTGGGCTGAGGTTTCGTTGCTCGGCAGCTCGTAGTAGGCCTGTAGGCGCAGATTGCTATTGATATTCCATAGCAGGCCCATACCGAGGGCGCTGTGTGTGGCATCGGCAGCCGTCGTATTGTCGCTTCCGAGGTCTTCGCCTCGGACGGCTGTATTAGGGTCGAGCCAATCGTATTTGAGCACTACAGATAGAGGTGTTTTGCCTATCTGATGCGTTAGGAGGGCATAACCACCCACAAAGGGGCGCACGTAGGTATCGCCCGACACAGGTGTCGATACGTTGTGACTACGGAAGCTGTTAGCGGCACTGGGTTGCTCTCCCCATAGATACTCGGCACGTAGCTGGGTGAGGCCGAGACTGCTTCTGATACTTAGTTGGGCATCAATACCCCAGTAGCGTCTAGTGGCATAGCTCCCCAGATTATCGCTGAGGTCGCTGAGGACGAACTTGTTCCCTTCCATGTGATAAACTTTGGAGGTATTCTGCTGGCGATAGCCGTAGTAGCGAGATACGCCTAGGCCCCAGTGTATATCCTTGCCGATGCTGTTGCTAGCCGATAGATGGCCGATAAAGTCTCTACGGTTGTCTTGCTCTGGGTTGATGGCATTGCCAGCGAAAAGCCCTCCCTCTAGGCGCAGAAAGTGCAGGGGCGACTCTTTACTAGCCTGTAGGACAAGCATAGCACCCAGGTCACGCTCGTCGGGAAATAGGCTGTTGAATATAGCCGAGCGCTCGGGGGACTCTCTCAGAGAAGAGGAGTAGCTGATCTCGTGTCCGAAGGGGCGGTCGAATACCCCAGCACGCAGAGCGCTACGCCCCAGAGCTTTCCAGGGGCTACGTATGTTGATATAGGCATCTTTTAGCCCTACTGCACGCTCCGTAGCGTCTATCTGAAAAACGGCTCCTGCGAGCCCTCGCTCGTAGCTAAACTTCACACGGCTACGGCGCATCCCGATACGTGTATTGTTTCCTGTTCGGCTGGTATTGCTGCCTACACGTAGGCTTGCTGCCTCCTGCCCCCACTGAGCCTGAGCCTGTAGGTAACCGCTCACCTTTAGGTAGCGTAGCTCTTTGACAATACCCTCTAGGGCCGTAGTACGTGCGGACAGGTCGTCCGCCTCGCTAGACTTGGCCTCTTGGGCCGTTAGGGCGAGGGAGCTTAGGGCACAGGCAGTGGAGAGTAAGAATATTTTCAGCTTCATGGCAGGGTTACTAGCGATGTCTTTGCTTATTGCTTTTACGAATGGGGTAGAATACGATGAAGGCCGATAGACCGAGTACCACCAGAGTGAATAGGTTGAGCGTAGCCTTCCAGAGGAAAAGTATGGCGAAGACGAGCCAAAGGATAGTGATAATCTGGCTCTGCCGCTTGGTAAGAGGTCTTTTGTATGCCATAGTTAAAGGGATGGGCTATTTACGTCGCTCTACGATATAGTCAGCTAGTGCCAGCATAGACTGGCGATATGGGTTATCCGGGTAGGTGCTTATGAGTCCTTTGGCCTCGTCAATAAGGCCTTGCATGCGCTGCTCGGCATAGTCGATACCACCGTGCTCGCAGGCGAAGGCAATGAGGCGCTGTATAGCTTCGTCATCGAGTCGTTTATCCTCGATGAGCGCCCGACAAGCTATGCCCTCGGGACTTTGTCCCTCGGGTCCGAGTAGCGTGTGTAGTAGAGGGAGGGTTACCTTACCCTCGCGGATGTCGTTGCCCGTGGGCTTACCCACCTCTAGGCTTGGGTAGTAGTCGAATATATCGTCACGTATCTGGAAGGCCAGGCCGAGTAGCTCTCCGATGCGAGCGGCTCGCTGTATATCGGCCTCACTAGCCTCTACGGCTATGGCAGCCACCTCGGCACAGCTAGCGAAAAGGACGGCCGTTTTTTGCTTAATAACCTCGAAGTAATTGTCGATGTCTAGGCGTACACGCTCGGCCGATTCGTACTGGCGTATCTCCCCCTCGGTTAGCTCACGTCCGATACGGGAGACTATGCCGATGATGCGGAGATTGCGAGTCTGTATCGCCCCTATGAGCGCACTGCTGAGGACGAAGTCTCCCATCAGTACGGCTATGCGGTTGTCGAAGATAGCCCCGAGGGTGGGTTTGCCCCGCCGAGTCTTGGCCTCGTCTATGACATCGTCGTGTATGAGGGTAGCGGTGTGGATGAGCTCTAGTAGTATGCCCGAGGTAATAGCGAGCTCGGGCACTTGCCCT
This sequence comes from Porphyromonas sp., assembly GCA_034091595.1. Taxonomy (GTDB): domain Bacteria; phylum Bacteroidota; class Bacteroidia; order Bacteroidales; family Porphyromonadaceae; genus Porphyromonas. The sequence goes on along the minus strand of JAXFXP010000046.1, from coordinate 9,460 downwards.
GCCACCATGCCAGCCGTTAGACAGGTCAGCACAGGGCGGACCATCTTACCCGACGATGCCGCCAGTATCCGCATAGCCTCCTGTAGCCACTGGCTACGTGAGGCTAGTATTTCGTTAAACTCTGTGTGGTAGGTCGCTACCTCCTGCGCTACGGGCGCCTTGATTTCCTCTAAGGTCATGTATGGGAGAGTTATTGGTTCTCGAGGACGCTCTGTAGCTCCTCGACGGTGATGTTAATGCGCAGCTCGCCATGCTGTGCTACCGAGATATGGCCACGCTCCTCGCTGATGATGATGACGATGGCATCAGTCTTCTGCGCTAGGCCTAGGGCTGCGCGGTGACGGAGCCCTAGGTCTTTATTGAGGTCGGCATTGTTAGCCACAGGTAGGATAACCCCTGCAGCTTTGATTTTGTTATTTACGATGACCATAGCACCGTCGTGCAGAGGACTATTTTTGAAGAATATATTCTCTATCAATCGGGCGTTGACATCGCAGGTGAAGCGTTCGCCAGCGTGCATCCACTGTGTCAGGTCTATGTTTTGCTGTACTACGATGAGCGCTCCTGTCTTTTTGCGGGCCATATTCTTGCAGGCCAATATTAGTGGGGCTATTTGGTTGTGCGTATTATCCAGAGAACGCTTATCACGGAAAAATCCCGTAAAGCGCTGCCAGCGTCGAGCTGAGCCGATGGTAACGAGGAATTTTTTGATTTCCTCCTGGAAGATAATCACCAGCACCAAGAAGCCGATATTGACAAACTTATCTAGCAAGGCCCCCATGAGCTTCATCTCGAAAACCTGAGATATCAAGGCCCAGGTAACGAAGAAGGTCATAATGCCCATAAAGAGCGCTTTACTACCCGAGTTGCGGAGCACCGTATACGAGTAGTAGAGGAAGAGGGCTAGGGCGAATATATCAATCGCATCTTTGAGCGTAAGAGGCAGCCACCACATAGTCGTCGGGGTCTAGTTATCGAGAGGGTTGGGTGTATAGGGACTGCGGCTGTAGTGCCAAATAGTGTTCTCAGTGCTTGGGCTTTGCTCCTGTAGCTTCTGGTACAGGAGTAGGGTCTCCGCTGCAGCACGCACATCGTGTACGCGCAGGATGTGCGCCCCCTGCATCAGGGCATACATATTGAGGGCTGTCGTACCCGTTAGACTTTCCTCTGGGCTAGTGCCGAGGAGTTTGTATATCATACTCTTGCGTGAGATACCTACGAGTAGAGGTAGGCCAAGAGCCTCTACGAGACGAGGCATATAGGCCATCAGCTGGTAGTTTTGCTCCAGGGTTTTGGCAAAGCCGAAGCCTGGGTCTATGATGAGGTCGTGTAGCCCCATAGCCTTGAGCTCCTCGCTACGCTGTACGAAAAAATCTAGGACCTCCAGGCCTAGGTCTTGGTAGCTACATAGGCTCTGCATGGTCTCGGGCGTGCCACGCATATGCATCAGGATATAGGGGACCTGTAGGCGTGCTACAGTGGCAAACATCTCAGAGTCTAGGGTCCCCCCAGATATGTCGTTAATGATGTGTGCCCCGTATTCCTCTACGGCGAAGCGGGCGATCTCACTGCGGAAGGTATCGACGGATACGACAAACTCTGGATACTCCTCTCTCAGCAAGCGTAGTGCTGGGCGTAAGCGCTCTCGCTCGTCCTCTGGGGATACGACCTCTGCCCCAGGGCGCGAGCTGTAGGCGCCCAAGTCTATTAGGCTGCCTCCCTCCTGGCGTATCTGCTCGAAGCGTTGGCGTAGAGCCTTCTCGCCGGCTACTCTACTAGCGGCGTAGAAAGAGTCGGGCGTAACATTTACGATCCCCATTATCTGTGGGGTGCTAAGATCCAATAAGCGTCCCCCTACATTCAGCGTTAGTCTATGCATAGCGTCTAGCCTTAGGCGTCTCCACGACCCAAGTATTGCAAAGATACGCAATTGCTTGCACTTAGACTTGTACACCCACTAGTGAATGCTGGTGCATAGGCGTAGGAATGGATGTGTAGCTGCTGGTAGACATGCTACAGGCTATTTGTCGGGAGGGATTTTGCCTATTGAGGCCATAAGCGTCTGCGTATTTGAGAATTGTGTTTCTCCATGCGATCTGTTTTAAGTGTGTGTTTCCTAGCCTGTTATGAGGGGTTGTTGTGTGCTCTTATAGTCTAAAGCTATGCCTTGATAGCTGGACCTTGTATGCAGATTATAAATGATTGTATATCTTTGCAATTGATAACAAACTTTCAGAAGAATTAGTAACACTAAAAGACATAAAAGATGGACGCACTAAAAAATTTCCTTAGCGACAAGCTAGAGGATGTAAAGGAAGCCGTACAGGGTATCACTAGCAACCCAACAGAAGCTCTTGGCAAGCTCAAGGACGAAGCTCTAGAGAGCGTATCGGAGCTGAAGGATGTGGTAGGCGATACCGTAAAGGATGCCATGTCTAACCCAAGCGAAGCGCTAAACGAGCTAAAGGAACTTAAGGACGAAGCCCTAGAAAAGCTAGGTGGCGTTAAGGATCTATTTGGCTCTAAGTAGAGGTCAAAATCTGTAATTGGTAAGAGGATGCGGTGGCGGAAGCCATCGCATCTTTGTTTTGTATACGGTCGGGATGCTAATGCCCCCCTTGGGTGGGAGGAGCAGAGCCTTAGATCGGTAGAGTAAAAAATATGCCCGGTAGTCAGCTAGACTATCCGGGCATAATTGCTGTAAGGCTTAACTTCTTACTTCTTACGGAGTACGTAGGGCATTGCAGGAGCCTTCTTGTCGCCATCGAGCAGAGAGATAGAGTCGCCCTGTAGGAGCGCAAACTTTTCGCTAGCTTCGGCAGTGAGGACGAGGGTATCGCCATTTAGCATGTACTTACCCTGTTCGCTGAAGGTCTGTTCCTTAGCTGTAGATGTCTCCGTGTAGGTACCGTCTAGGTTGAACACGATCGTAGTGAGCATGCCATCGTTGTCTGCGCCTGGTAGTACACCTTCGAAAGTTCCTTCTACAGTTGTCGCTGCTACTGCTTCTACAGCCTGAGTGCTGTCTACAGTAGCGGTAGAATCTGCTTGCTCGCTCTTGGTACTATTACCACAAGCGACAAGTGCAAGCCCAAGTACTGGGACTAGAAATAGCTTCTTCATAATGGAGTTATTACTTATTAATAATGTTTATGTTTATTGACTTATGCTGGGGGACTCGCTCGTTCCCTATCCTAAAACGCTACAAAGGTATGTAAAAGTGTTTACCTAAGATATATTCTCTACAATTTTCTCTTCGTAGAGCTTGGTAAGGTAGATAAACTCCTCTACACCGAGCTGCTCGGGGCGCTTGGTGAAAATGTCCTCGGAGTACCCAGCAAAGGAGCTTCCGAAGAGAGGCTTGAGCGAGCTACGGAGCATCTTACGACGCTGGTTGAAGGCGGTCTTGACCACATTCTTAAAGTGCCGCTCATCGCAGCCCAGCGAGCTACGACTGTTGCGTACCAAGCGGATTACTCCGCTCTTCACCTTAGGGGGAGGGTTGAAGACGTTCTCATCTACAGTGAAAAGGTACTCTATGTCGTACCAAGCCTGTAGTAGGACGCTGAGGATACCATAGTCTTTGTTGCCTGGGGGGGAGGCGAGGCGACGAGCAACCTCACGCTGAAGCATACCCGAGCATACGGGGATACGCTCTCGGTAGTCTAGTAGGCGGAAGAATATCTGGCTAGAGATATTGTAGGGATAGTTGCCGATAAGGGCAAAGCTCTTGCCCTCCGGGATGCAACGGTCGAGATCTATGGTGAGGAAATCTCCCTCTATAACGCGCCCGTCCAGCTTGGGGAAGTGCTGCCCCAGATATTCTACACTTTCGCTGTCTATCTCTATGACACGTGTGTCGTGTCCTTTCTCTAGTAGGAACTGCGTTAGCATACCCATACCAGGCCCGATCTCTAGGACGGGTAGCTCCCTGTAGTCTTGGAGGGTATCAGCGATGCGCTCTGCTATTGTTAGGTCTGTGAGGAAGTGCTGTCCGAGGGCCTTTTTGGCTCTTACTTGTATCATATATGCTGATAATGTCTTAGTATCCTTTGGTAATCATCCCGCTACCGAAGCATAGGCGATGCTCAGTATCGTAGATGACGGCATATTGCCCTGGGGCTATCCCTTGGATGGGAGTATCGCTATCTAGCTGGTAGAGGCCCTGGCTGTGGTCGTAGCTGAGCGTCCCTAGCGTGAAGTCAGGGGTATGACGTACTTTGAAGCAAACCCTCAGGGGCTTACGCTCCTCAGGGGCTACCGTACGTCCCTCGGCATATGACCACGGGTCTCGACTGATGAAGTTCATCTCTTCGCAGAGGATATGCTCACCGTATTGGTCAGCAGGGTCGTAGCCTCGACTGACAAGGATAATATTACGCTTGATATCTTTCTTGACCACAAACCAAGGGCCACCGCTGAGCCCTAGCCCCTTGCGCTGTCCGATGGTGTGGAACCAATAGCCTTGGTGTGTGCCGATGGTCTTACCGGTCTCACGGTCGATGATGCGCCCTGGCTTAGTGCCTAGAGCACGCTCTATAAATTCGTTGTAATTGATTTTACCGAGGAAGCATATCCCCTGACTGTCCTTGCGGTGTGCGCTGGGTAGCTTAGCCTCCTCAGCCAGAGCACGTACCTCTGCCTTGGTGAGGTGTCCGGTGGGGAAGAGGAGCTTGGAGATTTGGGCGAAGTCTATCTGGGCCAGGAAGTCTGTCTGATCCTTCACTGGGTCTGGTGCTGTAGCCAGGTATAGAGTGTCTCCCACGTAACAGGTGGTAGCATAGTGCCCTGTAGCAATGAAGTCGTAGGCATAGCCCCATCGCTGGTTGAAGATGCCGAACTTAATCAACTTATTGCACATCATATCAGGGTTGGGCGTTAGCCCACGGCGTACAGTGTCGATAGTATACTGGACGACATTGTCCCAGTATTCATCGTGCAGGGAGACTATCTCTAGAGGTAAATCGTACTGCCGTGCCAGGAGTGTTACCATAGCTATATCATCCTCCCAAGAGCAGTCTTCGAATCCGTCCTTGTCCATCCCTATCTGTATATAGTATAGTGTAGGGCGATAGCCTGCGCTGTGCAGTAGATGCACGACGACGCTACTATCGACTCCACCAGAGACAAGTACGGCTATGCGGGGGGCGCTGATGCCCGAGCGCTCTATACGCTCACGTAGGGCAGCGGTATGTTTGTCTATCATTTGCTATTCGGGGCATCTGTGTCTAACCATGTACGTAGGCTATCGGCCAGAATTGGTGATGAGCGGCGTGTAAGCCAGCCACGTCTTAGGTTGTGGGATATGGGTAGGCTAAAGTCTAGGGCTGGGAAACGAGCAGCGTAGCTTTTGGCTTCTTCGCCTGAGCAGAGGGTATAGTCGATGCTGGCGGCCTGTACTTTCATGATGAGCTGCTCGGTGTTGTACAGGCTGTCCTGACGGATATCGATATTGAGCCCCATCTCGTCGCTGATATGGTGCAGGAAAAGCTGTAGCTCGCTATTGAGTGGGAGCGTGATCTGGCGTCCCTCTAGCTCTAGTTGCTTGCTTACGAGCGTCGTCGAGTCTCGGCGCTGTACCAGGTAGATAGGGTCAGCGAGGCGCTCATCGAGTAGTATGTACAGACTACTATCCAGCTCGGCTGTATGGGCTATGGGCTCTAGGATGAGGTCCACCTCGCCTAGGAGCAATGCCTCTAGCGCCTTGTGGGTGTTGTCCTCTAGCCTAAGCTCTACGTCTAGGCCTGATCGTCTTTTTAGGCGGTTGATAAGCTGGTGCGCACTCTCCTCTCCTTCGTTCTGCCCCTTAGTCCCCAGTTGGTAGGGGGCCAGTACACGCAGTATTCCCTCGGCCTTGACCTCTTGGTAGTCTCGTGGTAGACGGCTCTTGGGCTGAGTACTTGTACTCTCTTTGTCTTTGGGCTTGGCCAGGTACATAGTGGTCAGAGCTAGGAACAGTAGTCCTAGGTAGACCCACATACGTTTGCTGATATTCATAATCAAGTAATGGGCTAGTTTTTGAGGTCTATGACAACACCAGCCTCCAGGTGCATAGGGTTGTAGACATAGCCTGGCATTGTCTCACGGGCTGGGTCGAAGAGCATCTCCCCGACGTTGAACATACGTACGTAAAAGCGTGTAGTACGCATACGGAAGTTGGCATAGGCATTCATTAGTGGGGCCTTACCTCCGATCTCAGTCTTGCTCTGATTGACAAACTGCATAACCAGCGGGTGGTAGACTGGCGCCTTGTAGCTGCTGTGCCAGTAAGCCTCGGCTCCGAGCTGTACCTGTAGGACCTTGGCAATCATAAAGTCGAAGTATAGGTCTCCGCGTAAACTAAGGCTGGGGACAGCGATGATATCACTATTGCTGCTTAGCTGATAAGCCCCCTCTAGGGACCAGCCGAGGAAGCCGATGTTGTGCGCATGTCCAGCACGGAGCATCGACATCTGTATCAGGTCGCTGCTCTGCTGAGCCTTGGCATCCTGAGACCAATAGATGTGGTTTTGGATAGAGGCAGTACGTATCTCAGCCCAAGTGCCGAAGCTACTAAGGTCTGCACGAGCCCCCAGCTCTAGCCTGCGCGTGAAGTTGAGGTCTTTGTCTTCCCAAGCCCAAGTGTGGCGGTTATGCACGGCATAGTAGGCGGGGCGGAAGTTGAGTAGGCGTCCGTCGAGGCGTAGCCCGAAGTCCTTGCCTAGGAGGCTAAACTTAGAGCGGAGGTCTCCCTCTATGCGCAGGGCACCGAGATCCTTCCCGAGGATACCAAGCTCGGCACGAGCCGAGAAGTTAAGCCCCTTGCCTGTCTGTCTGGCTAGCTCACCGCCTGCGAAGGCCGAGAAGAAGCGCTCGCTCGTCTCACGCTGACGGGTGTTGGCATCTAGGGCATACGCCCAATAGTTCTCTGTTCGGAGGTAAGCTGTTAGGCCTGCTTTTACCCATGGGCGGAATCCCTCGAGTAGTGAGAGGGCTAGGGTGTTCTTGAGGACCTTTAGCTCGGTGAGATCGTTCGGGATGAAGACAGCAGTTGTAGAGTTCTCTTCGGACCCGCTAGCTGTAGTGCTAGTAGTAGATTGCGTGGGGACATTGGCAACGGGCTCGCCCCAAAGTGTCGCCCAGGTGTCCCCACCCCCAGGGGCGATCATACGCCGGCTAGACTTATTGTAGTGTAGCTGGTGCGATATGCTTCCTACGGGGACGAATATGCTTGAGTCACGGGGTTGGCTCGGCTCATTAGGGATTTCGCTGCCGGACAGGGGGGCTAGGTCCGAACCCATCGGATTAGAGCCATTGCTCGGCTTGGGGGCGGTGGTGACGGTTTTGCGATACCCGAGTTTGTAACGATGTGATAAGTACCCGTGCCCGTTGCGGATACGGTTGTAGAGCCCTTGGTTGATAACTACGGGGATGTCGAGGCTAGATATCTTGACGCGTCCGTTGCTATACTGGTCGGGGTTGGTGATATAGCTCATATCGCTGATGCCACCATACTCCATTTGCTTGTAATAGTCATTAGCGATGTAGGCCCAGAGGTCATAACGGTCGCTCTGATAGCTACCGAAGATACGATAGTCTAGGTTGCGGCTCTTATTGTTTGTGTAATAGCCTAGAGCCGAAGCGTGGTCGGCACTTACACCTAGGTTGATACGCTTACCTAAGTTTAGCGAGAGCGTGCCGTTGAGGACTTCCTCCAGCACGTTGTCGGTGAAGTTTTTGCGGTAATGGACGAAGGTTAGGGGCTTCTTGGTATCGTAGAATAGTACGTTGTCAGGCGTATAGAGCATCTTTTGATAGCCAGAGAGCGCTACGAAGTCTGGCATCTCGGCCGCACGGTCGAAGAAAATGCGGCTCTGCCAGGGTTGATTGGCATTGCCAGCATAGGCGACCCCTAGGCTACGACGCTCTGGAGCAACGTAGTTGTGCGTGCTCATAGCCACGGTATCTAATAGATTGACCTGTCGTGGGATGCCAGTGTTGGCATCAATGCGGTAGCCGCGCGTGTTGTCGCCACGACGAGCCTTCTCTTCGGCCGATATTTTACGCTCTTGGGGAGCCTCATACTGTGCGTTTAGCGTATAGCTGTAGATGAGGGCTATTAGCACTAGGGCTATGCGTTGGTACATCAGATATTGCTGTCTTTATTATTGTTTTGGTATGCGTCCTCCGAGGGACTTGCTGCGCTGTCCACCTCGTAATAGCTGAGAGGTGGGATAGAAAGCATTAGGGATATGCTCTACCGTATAGCTACCATCGGGGGCGACATCTATGGCGATAATATCGAAGCGAGCGTTGAGCTGTAGGCGGTGCGCCTGTATGTAGTAATTAGCAGCCGCTACCATATTGCGCCTTTTGGCCTCGTCTACAGCTTGTATGGCTGTGCCATAGCTTTGGCCACGTCGGGTTTTGACCTCTACGAAGACCATATCTAGACCCTCCTGAGCGATGAGGTCTATCTCTTTGCTCCGATAGACCCAGTTGCGCTCGTGGATGATATAGCCTTTGTCCTGCAAAAGGCGTAAGGCTATCTCTTCGCCAAGCCTACCTGTTTTAAGATGTTCCGCCATATTCTCCTTAGCTCGTCGGCCGAGGCTACGAAGGTCTGTATGTGCCTCTGCTTCTTGTCGTCGATGATCTTGTCTACCGCTATGAGGATACCGGTCTCCTCGACTCCACCGAACTCGTGGTTGATAGCAGTCCCGAAGACGCGCATCTCGGGCGAGAGCGACATATAAGCACTCACCAGAGGAGGTATGTTGATGCCGAGGCTGCGGATATGTCGGTTGAGGTTGCGGTAGTTGCTCTTGTAGTTGTTCGTAGGGAAGAGCTCGTATATCTGCCTAGGGTTGATGTCTATGGGCAGTGGGTCGATGGGGACCACGAGCTTCTCTAGGTCTGGGAAGTGTAGCTCTAGGAAGTAAAGGATGAGGTTGCGTGCCTCACGGTTGTAGTTGGCATACATCGTTACTTTGCCGTAGAAGTACTTCATCTCGGGGTTAAGTACTGTCAGGGCTCCGATACCGTCCCAGAGATTGTCTAGGGCAAACATACTTTTGCTACCTAGACGGGTCGTCTGATAGGCGAGGGACACAAAAGACCGCCCCAACTCGATGGTATGGGGGAGGTACTCGCTCATGAACTGCTCGCTAAAGTCGAACATCTCTCCGGTGGCCAGATGTGGCCTACCATTCTCGTCTATGCGTACATCGCTACCGAAGATGAATCGATATCCCCCGAGGATAGCTTCGTCGCTCGGGTCCCAGACGATGAGCTGCATATAACCATCGGGGTCGGTGTCGAACTCGTCGATATCGACGGGCTTACCAGTACCACCACCATAGAAGCGGAAGGCTTCCTCGCGAAGACGTCCGACCTCTTGCATTGTATGCGGGGCATCTGCAGCCTTGAAGATGTATATCTCGTTCCCTGCCTTATTGGTGTGGCGGAGGAATAAGTCCTT
>JAXFXP010000045.1:0-10814 GCA_034091595.1 Porphyromonas sp. | reverse complement strand
AAGCTCTCGGCTATAGAGGCTGCGCTTCAGGCTCAGACACTTGGCCTGGGAGAAAAACTAACTCTACTACAGAAGGCTGTTGAAAACCAGACGCTCAAGCAGGGAGAAGCTGCTACAAAGCTGGCCACAGCTATAGATGAGATGAAAATATCCCTACAGGAGAAGCTAACTAAGATAGAGATTGCCATCAATGGTGCAGCGACGACCCAAGCCGAGAAGCTCACAGCTATTGAGGCTGCAATACAGGCCCACTCGCTGTCTCTCGATAAAAAGCTCGATCTAATAGCTAATGCCATAAATGGGCAGAGTGTAAAACTCGAGACGGTTTTGGAGAGGATAGCAGTCGCAACGAACGACCTTAAGGCGTCTCTTGAAAAAGAAATCACAGATTTGGTCCAACGTCTTCATCTTGCAGCTCAAGATGAAAATGCGAGACTGGTTGCCATCGAAGAAGCTATGCAAGCACTTCGGGAAGAAATCAAGAAGGGGAGTGGCTCACTGGAAGTTATCGTAGGTCTCCTGGAGAGAGTTCTAGAAAAGATGCACGAACAGGAGAAGCCCGCTCTCGTTACGATGATGACGACTAAAACACAGGGTGAAACAATAGAGCTAAAATTTGCTCCCGAAGATAGTCCTGTCATTGCTGGAGCAGAAGAAATGCATGACCTGCCTATTGCCTTAGCAAGTAGCACTTCGGGCCCTAAAAAGGATGGCTGGGTAACGAGAAAGTATCGTCTTACTTCATCAAATGGTAGAGTTAGGATTGATGGTAAGGTTACTTTGCTCAACTGTGGTGGTAACGGCTTGACTAGTTTAGAGGTTGGTAATAATGCCGAGCTTAAGCATCTGCTCTGCCACAACAATAGTATCCAAACGTTGAATCTCTCGGCAAATAGCAATCTAGAAATTCTAGACTGCAATAGCAATCGTTTAACGCGCCTAGACCTGTCGAAGAATAGCAATCTGGAGGTACTCGTATGCCACAATAACCAGCTTGCAGAACTGAGCATTCCCACTCGAGAGAAAGCTAGAGGCGAGGGACAAATTAACTTTAAGCAGCAAGAAAACGAACGCAATAGCCTAACGAAAGATAAGGTAAAGGAGATATCTGGTAAACATTGGAATATCCAGATGTACTCAGATAACAACTGGGTACCCTACCAGGGCGACGATGTATTGAGCTAGACGCACCTCTTACTTTTCTATCCTCCTTCGGAGGACGTCCATGCTCACTCCAAACAATGTCTGTTAAGAGGTGTGATGATGTTCATCCCCGCACAGAGGCCCTTATGGGCTGATGTGTCGGGGATGACGCTTTTCTTATAATTATTGAGAGCATGCTGTAACGCTATACTATATAGTACGGCTTCGTATAAGTACTATAGGGAACACTATGTACCATTAGTCCCCAAAAATCATTAACTTTGCATAGAGAATATAATGACACTTCCTCCTTTACTTTAGCTAGAGATGCAAATAGGTATTATCAACGGACCAAACCTACAGCATATAGGCAAGCGGGAGACCCATATATACGGGTCACACTCGTGGGATACCTATCTGGAGCATTTGCGCACGGCTTATCCGCAGTGCCAGCTTAGCTACGCACAGTCTCATCACGAAGGAGTCATTATAGACGAGCTGTATCGCCTCGATGCCGAGCCAGACTGTATCGGCATCATCCTAAATGCAGGCGCTTATACCCATAGCTCTATAGCAATCCTCGATGCCATACGGGCTATACAGACACCCGTTGTGGAGGTACACCTATCCAATATCTATGCTCGCGAAGCCTACCGACGGCATAGTCTCATAGCAGAGGCTTGTGTCGGTCAGATCACGGGCTTAGGGCTAGAGAGCTATCGTCTAGGCATAGAGGCACTCATCAGTGGCCAAGTAAGTAATAAGTAACGTTTTAGTAATTATATGAAGAAAACAAAGATTGTAGCGACGATCTCGGACCTCCGCTGTAGCGTCGAATTCCTCCGCCCCCTCGTAGAGGCTGGCGTGAACGTAGTACGTATGAATACCGCCCACATGACCCCAGAGGGTATCACGGAGGTAATCAACAACACCCGCACCGTAAGCAAGGATGTAGCCGTACTGCTAGATACCAAGGGACCAGAGGTGCGTACTACTGTCCTAACGGGTAATAGCGAGTATAAGGCTCAGCACGGTAAGGACCTTAAGATTGAGTTCAACCCCGGTGATAAGGTTGTCTTTATGGCAAACCCTGAGGCTGAGTCTAACAACCAGATCATCAACGTAAACTATGTAAACTTCGTAGCTGATGTGCCCGTAGGTGCTCGCATCCTACTCGACGATGGTGCTCTAGAGTTTATCGTAGACAGCAAGGAAGCAGACAAGCTACGTACTACTTGCCAGAATAGTGGTAAGCTCGGTAGCCGCAAGAGCGTAAACGTACCAGGTGTGCGTATTGACCTCCCCTCACTGACCGAGAAGGACCGCCGCAACATCCTCCATATCATCCCTCAGAACATCGAGTTCATCGCGCACTCATTCGTTCGTAATCGCAAGGATATCGAGGAAATCCAGGAGATCCTAGATGCGCACAAGAGCAACATCCAGATCATCGCCAAGATTGAGAATCAGGAGGGCGTAGACAACATCGATGAGATCATCGACGCTTGCGCTGGTATCATGATCGCCCGTGGAGACCTCGCTATCGAAGTGCCTGCTGAGAAGGTGCCAAACATCCAGCGTATGATCATCAAGAAGTGTATCGCTGCCAAGAAGCCCGTAATCGTGGCTACGCAGATGCTACACACCATGATAGAGAACCCACTGCCTACTCGTGCTGAGGTGAGCGACATCGCTAACGCTGTGTACTATCGCACAGACGCTGTGATGCTATCTGGCGAAACAGCTAACGGTGATTACCCACTAGAGGCTGTACAGACGATGGCACGCATCATCCGCGAGGCTGAGGCTTCTCTAGAGAACGAATACGATGCTGAGACGCCTTACTCCAAGGAAGTATCGACTACAACGGCTTACCTCGCTAAGGCTGCCGTTAAGAGCGTAGAGAAGATCGACACTGCCGCTATCATCACGGACAGCTACACGGGTCGCACTGCTCGCTACCTCTCTTCGTTCCGCTCTACTGTGCCTGTATGCGCTATCTGCTACGACCAGACTGTAGGCCGTCAGCTGGCGCTCAGCTATGGTGTGAATGCTCACTACGAGGCCGAGGCTGCCAACGAGAAGGAGCGCCTTGTGAGCGGTATCAAGCACTTTATCTCTACAGGTGTCATTGCAGAGAAGACACAGGCTGCCTATATGAGTGGTACTATTGGTATCACTGGGGCTGCACACTGCCTAGAGATCGAGACGGTAGAGACCCTCATCGAGCGCAACAGCAAGTAAGTAGCTGTAGTACTCAGGTGATATATGGCACGGGCTACCTCCCTCTATGGGAGGTAGCCCGTGGCTCTTTGTGTAGGGATGGTTTGTGTTACACCGAGTCGTCTGCTAGGGGAGGCCGTACCATCTCTTAGCTTGGTATGTTATCTAGAGTCTGTCGGTAGGCTTTAGAAATACTTATCCCCCCGATAGTTCTCTATCGGGGGGACGGCATTGTGTTGCACAGAGCGCTCTAGTGTTGTCAGAGCCATGCTATCTGCGCTGATGATGGTTGGGGACTACTCTCCGTCTACTATGTCGAAGTAGCCTTCGCCAGGAGCCTGCTCATATTCGTCTACCCCCACCTTCGTTAGTGAGCCCTCTGCGAGGAGGCTGAGCTGGTGCTGAAACCTGAGTACTTCTACCTCAGGGCGTGTATATATTGCTTTTGCCATATCTATGGGTGTGTTTGGGTTTAGTTACGAGAGCCCCATTGCTCGAAGGCTCGGCGTGGCTCGATTACAAAGTAGCGGATGGCGAGGTCTCCAGTCTGCCAAGTATCTACAGGATACTGAGGGCGTCGAGCAGTCTCGATACTTACATTATGACCATACTTATGGACGGCAAAGGCTAGGAAGTCTCCTGTGTGGTACCAGCAATTGTCTACCATATAGCGTGCATAATCCTGCTCTGAGGTATTCCCTCCAGCGAGACCACCTCCTGCATTGGCAAAGCCTAGGAGGGGGAAGACGCGCTCGATAACTTCAGACTCCTGCTCCTTTTTTGCCCACCACATAGGGTCTAGCACTTCGATAGCCCAGGCATTCTCATCTTCAGCTACACTCGCAGAGGCATCGAGACGCTCATTGCCAATATATACACACTGCACAGTTAGTCCACCCGTGTTGGCCTTATTACCCGTGTAGTTACTAAACTTCAGGCGATAGGCTGCGAAGTGTAGGCGACGCTCTTCGTCGTTTGCTCCGCTTGTGTTGATGAAGCGCACACCGATAATCTCATCCGTATTTACACGTGTATATATGGCCTGGCGGCTTACAATAGCACCATATTCTACTGCCTTACCATCATTATTGGTGTCGGGGAAGCGCATCCATTCGTTACGTCTGCCTGTGATTGGGGCTACCTGCGTAGCCCCGCTGCTGAATGCTCCGAACAGTTGATAGGTCTGGTTATTACCTATTACGTCATCGCCCTTGAAGCGGTCTATATAGTTGGGTGCTGTATAGTATCCACTCTCCACATCACTTGTGGGTTTTACCTCATTGTCATAGCCATAACGGTTGCGGAAGATGGGTACCGCAGCGCGCCATTCCTCTAGGCTAGGTAGATAACGGTTGTAGGCGCGGAACGCAGGCTTTAGACTCATCGTTTTGCTCCCTCTATTCCAATCGATAACCTCAGCATAGCTGAAAGTGCCACCACCATTCCAGAGCCCTCTTACCGAGCCCCCAGGATAACCATAAGAAGGACCTACTTCCGGAACTGTTGGGGTTTCAGATGCCTTCCAATTCCCGAACCCTAGACGGGAGAGGTTACCTCGGGCTACGAATTCTAGCGGGAGTAAAGGGCGGAACTTCTTGATATTCCCCGTACGTGCTACAGTATAGCCAGGTTTACCCGCAGGGATGGCCATATTTGTGAAGGTGAACTTATGCGTATTCACCAAGGTACCGAGAGATTCTCCGTGTACCTCTGCTACCAATGTCTCTGCATTGGCTTGCACATCGCCGACCCATAGCCAAAAGAATGGTATTTCGGCTTGTGGATTTACGATATAGGGATGAGTCTCGACCATTGTCCCTAGGTAGTACTTATAGTCGTATATTTTCCTAGTTACAGAGGCTTCCCCATCAGCGGTCGTAAAGGTAACATCCTTGAGCTCTCGGGGGAACTCGTAGTATGTAGGCTTGCCGCCACTGAGATCATCAAATCCTGCATGCTTCTCGGTCGTTGATTTTAGATCATCTAGCGTGGCCGTTAGTTTGAGGCTTGTCTTGGGTGAGTAGCCTTGCCCTGCAGGGAACTGTAGACGCTGTGGTACGTATAGCCCATTGCCACTAACATTCTGCAAGTTCATACGTACGAAGAGCCCACGTGGTTTGAAGCGAACGCCATCGATACTTGTGCGCATCATGCTACCGGCCTTTTGGAAGTAAATCCGCTTCCAAGCGAAGGTGTGTGGTACCCCGGCCTTGCGGGTCATACCTTCCTCGAGCTTCACTGCAGGGTCGAATAGTACCGAGTTGGGGTCGAACTCGAGGCGCTTGTCTGTAGCATTCCAGTTAGCCCCTACAACACCCATCACAAACCAAGCTTTGTTTTGCAAGCTCTCGATCTGGGGAATGTTGATAGGTTGCTTGAGGGCCTCTAGGCCCCAATAGTTGTCGTCTTGGCCGACGTCCTTAGGAAGCTTGGCCTTTAGAGTAACGGCTACAGGCTTGTCCGCTATTACGGTTGGGGTGCCAATAGGGTTACCGCTACCATCTGTGTCGGTGTAGGCGAAGATGAGGTGTGCTGGGATTTCATCATTTTCCTTAATAAGGATATGTGGGCGGTTGCGCCCACCTCTGCCTACCTGTAGTGTGAAGCTACGAGGGTTCTCTGTCGAGGCAAACTCTTCTTCCTGAGTGAGCCCAAAGTCCGCTGAGAGGCTAAGCTCAGCATTAGGCTTTGCTTGCTGTGACTCTTCAGTCTTCGCAGAGCGGTCGCTTAGCTCATCAGAGCACGAAGCAAGGCCGCCCCCTATAGCCAAGCCTAGGGAGAGCACGAATGCAGTTTTGAAATTCATAAACATATAAATGGTCCAATCATTGATTTTCTGCAAAAATACGTATAAGGGGATAACTGCGTTGTTTAGATGTTAGATGATGTTAATATATATAGGCTATCGATTATATGTCTGTATATATCATGTGGTGGGGGTAAATATATGATATATAACTGCTTATCGTGTGTTGGATTGTTTGTTGCCTAGGTTGTGAGGCCCTTTTTGCTCCTGTTTTAAATTTATAAAAACTTGATATTTAGATAAATTGTTTGTTATTGGAGTCGCGATTGTGTTTACGAAAAGCTGTTGTAAAACAACTTTAGCTCTCGCAGACTGTAGGCCTAGGCTCTCGTCGACTGTACACTAGCGACTGTCTGTTTGTGTACCCGATAATGTATAATTGGCCGCCTACTAGGTGGAGCATCCTTCGCCTACTAGGTAGACCTTAGTCTGCCTAATAGGCGGGCAAATGCTTCCCTAATAGGTCAACAAAAGAATACAAGAAATCCCCTCAATAGCCACACCGAGAGGTGGACTATTGAGGGGTGCATAAGGAGTCAGGGCTCAGTGCCCTGTGTATTGCAGACCCTAGGGCTTAGAACTGGTATCCGAGAGTGATGTATCCTAGGCCGTAGCGAGGGGTACCCCCTGCAATGCGTCCTGCTAGGCTACCCTGATTATTGGCTACAGCCGTGAGACTGTACTCTACACCTGCCTTCAGGTAGATATTCTTGTAGTCGTAGTGTAGGCTAGCACCCACACCAATTTCGAAGGGGTTGAAAGGTGCCTCTCCGTTTATTTTCTTGGTAAGGCTTAGGTCGCCTATTTTGCCACTGAGAGCATAGGCGAAGTAAGGCCCGAACTCGAAGTATATACGATTGTTGCGATTCAGGTCGAAGCGGTGTGAGATGTTCACGGGGAGCTGTAGATACATCAGAGCTGTACGGTCCTGTGGGGTAATGGCGACTGTCCCTACATTAGCATTAGCATAGAAGCTAGAGCGCTCGCCCTTGTTGGTGAGCGTCAGGCCAGAGAGCAGCCCCCACTTAGAGCGCTGGAAAGGTACGAGCACCTGCCCAGAGACACGTAGGCCGTATAGGTTCTCACCGATGCCGAAGTTAGAGATCTTCGATGATGTAAGCCCTGCCTCGACACGATAGCGGGTATTGTCGAAGTCTAGCTGAGCCGATAGGCTCGTGGTAGTTGCTACGATAGCGATTGCTAGGGCAGCAAGGCGTTTGAAAATCTTGTTCATTATTATCTATGTTTGGGTTTATTTACAAAGATAGTAATTCTCCTGCATATACACGGCCTCTGCTGCCTGCTAGCCTGCGTAGGGAGGGCGGTGAGACCTAAGCTGCGCACTGTAACATACATTACAGATAGCCTCCCTCGGCTTGAGTACCTTTGCCGTGCAATAGAATAAATGAGATAATTATGTCAGAACTAAGTAGCAAGCACATTGGTGCTATCGTCGCCGATAACTATGCTGCGAGCGAAGTATTCGCCCGCTACGGCATCAACTATTACAGTCAGGGGGATCGCTCTCTTGCCGAGGCTGCCGAGGCCGCTGGGCTAGAGCTATCCAAGCTCACGGCAGAGCTAGAGGCCTGTCGTGATGCCAATAAGTTGCCCTTTGCCTCGTGGCCTACCGACCTTTTGATAGACTACGTGCTGAAGATACATCACCGCAATATACGTGAGCAGGGCCCCGAGCTACTGGCACTTGTAGAGAAAGTAGCTCGAGTGCATGGCGACAAGCATCCCGAGCTGAGGGAGATACACGAGCTTGTAGTGGAGAGTATTCAGGACCTACTATCGCATCTAGATAAGGAAGAGATGGTGCTTTTCCCCTATCTGCTAGAGCTCGATGAGGCTGCTAAGCGAGGCATCAAGACAGGCCCTATGCACTGCGGCTCAGTGATACATCCGATTGGTGTGATGCGTATGGAGCACGAGATGGAGGCCCAGCGCTATACCCTCATTACCCAGCTTTCTGGGGGATACCAGGCTCCCGAGGGAGCCTGCACGAGCTATCGTCAGATGATGAGTGGCCTCAAGACCTTTATGAGCGCTCTATACGAGCATATCCACCTAGAGAATAATATACTCTTCCTGAGAGCCATAGAGCTAGAGGAGAGCTGCGTTGGTTAGTGTCTCCCACTCAGCGAGACTAAGTAATAAATAGAGGGCGTGCCGAAATGATAAATCTCGGCACGCCCTCTATTTATTGCACGGCTTATGGGACTAGCAGTGGGCTATTCGGTATAGTCGATGCAGGCTCTAGCCTTGAGGTAGGGCTTGATGAACTCGCGGGCCACACGGACGTGCTCGGGATGGTCGGCATACTCGGGCAGCGTGGCGAGCGAATCGACCACGGCTACGAGACCGAAGTCGTAGCTCTCGGCGGGGTTCTCGTTGTAGTGTACCTCGAGGCTATGCAGTGCTGGTATGAGCGCTGGCAGTGCCTCTAGCTCGCGCTTGATGAGCGCTAGCTGCTCGCATTTGGCCTCGCCACTGGCGAAGTCCCCGAGCGTAAATAATACAATGTGCTTGAGCATAACTATTGAGTGTTAGGGATGAATACTTATATGAGACTATTGCATAATACGGCACTCGCTTCGTTATTTTCGACATTCGGGCTAGGTCATTTACAGAAGTAAACTCCCGTCGCCCTCAGTCTCAATGCCTTGCGATTACCGCATTCTTCAAAGTCTAGCAAGAATAGCAAGTACACTTGCTATTCTTGGAGACCGAGCAACGGTCTCTAGATATCTAGGAGCGAATCCTTATACCCTAGGAAGTAGAGCAGGCCATCGAGTCCTACGGTATTTATATTCTGCTTGGCGCTCGCCTTAACCTTAGGCTTAGCGTGGAAGGCTATGCCGAGTCCTGCCAGACCTAGCATAGGCAGGTCATTAGCCCCGTCGCCTACGGCCACGGTCTGGCGTAGGTCTAGGCCCTCTACCTGTGCGATGAGGCGTAGTAGCTCGGCCTTGCGCTTGCCATCGACCACGTCGCCCAGATAGCGCCCTGTCAGCTTGCCGTCCTCCCCGACCTCTAGCTCGTTGGCATAGACGTAGTCGACACCGAACTTTTGCTTGAGGTAGTTGCCAAAGAAGGTGAAGCCCCCCGAGAGGATAGCAATCTTGAAGCCTACGAGCTTGAGGACTTTCATGAGGCGCTCTACGCCCTCGGTCATGGGTAGGCTCTCGGCCACCTCCTGCATCACCGACACGTCGAGCCCCTTGAGGAGGGCTACCCGCTCACGGAAGCTCTCGGTGAAGTCTAGCTCACCCCGCATAGCACGCTCCGTTATCTCACGGACCTGGGCCCCTACGCCAGCACGCTCGGCCAGCTCGTCTATCACCTCGGTCTGAATCAGTGTAGAGTCCATATCGAAGCATATTAGGCGTCTAGTGCGGCGGTACATACTCTCCCTCTGGAAGGATATATCGACGTCGTGCGCTGCCGATAGCTCTACGAAAGTGCGCTGTAGCTCGGCCTCGTCTCTAGGCGTACCACGCATGGAGAACTCTACGCTCGCCAGTGGGCCGTTCTCCTCCTCACGGAGCGAAATACGTCCGGTAAGGCGCTTGATGTCGTCGATGTTTAGTCCCTGCTCGGCACTGGCCTCCGATACGCCCGCTATCATCTGCGCTGTGATTTTGCGCGCCACTAGGGTGATGATGTATCGGTTGCGTCCCTGCTGCGCTACCCACTGCATATACTCGTCCTCGGTAATGGGCTTGAAGCGAATCTTTACGTTGAGCTCGTAGCTCTTGAAGAGCATCTCCTTGAGGATAGGCCCCGAGGTCTCCTCTGTCGTCTGGAAGAGGATACCGAGGTTAAGGCTGCTGTGAATATCCGCCTGACCGATGTCTAGGATGTAGGCATTGTGCTGGGCCAGTATGCGTGTCAGCGATGCCGTTACGCCAGGGCGGTCGTAGCCTGTAATAGTGGCGAGAATCAGTTTGTCCATAAGCGAAACAGATATTAGGTTAATCGTTGGTGTATTGCTTAGCGCTTCATCGCTCTATCCATCTCTCGGCGGTCGTCTTTCTCCTTGAGACTAGCGCGCTTGTCGTAGAGCTTCTTACCCTTGGCAGGGGCTATTACGACCTTGGCGAGACCACGCTCGTTGATGAATAGCTTGGTGGGTACTATGGTAACGCCTGGGGTCTTGACGTACTCCTCTAGGCGCTTTAGCTCCTTGCGGTTGAGCAGGAGCTTACGCTCACGGCGAGCGTTATGATTGTTGTACGACCCATAGAAATACTCCGAGATGTTGGCGTTCTTGAGCCAGAGCTCGCCACGATGGAAGTAGCAGAAGGCATCGACGAGCGAGGCCTTGCCGAGGCGCAGGGACTTAATCTCGGTGCCGACCAGCACGATACCGGCCGTATATAGGTCTATGAACTCGTAGTCAAAAGAGGCCTTGCGGTTTTTGATGACTACTTGCTTGTTGATCTTTTCTTTCTTTGCCATAGGCTAAATGTTTTGTTTATCGCCTCGTCGGATAGTGCCTCTACTGCGGAGCCTGGCGCCACAGCGAGAGGGCTATTACGACGAAGACGAAGTTGGGCAACCAAGCGGCCAGCCAAGGCTCCATCTCCCCGCTAATAGCGAAGGTAGAGGTTACCGTCATGAAGAGGATGTAACC
>JAXFXP010000044.1:0-7234 GCA_034091595.1 Porphyromonas sp. | reverse complement strand
CGCTATTAGTGCCCTACTCCTCGTCAGCTCGCTAGGCTCTATTATCCTGATGGGGATACCTTTCTTGGGGGATGGCTACTTCCTGGGGATTGTACTCTCTGCAGTGCTTATTGCTGGGGCTTACTACTATCGTCAGCAGTTGTCAGTGCGCCTCATGCAGACATTGCAGCTTTCGCTTCTGTCCATTGCTATCGGCTTCTCTTCGTACGGAGTGATTCTCGTCCGTGCTATTGCTGATACTCCGATGAATGAGAATGCCCCTGCCAACGCCTTCTCGCTACGCTATTACCTAGCTCGTGAGCAGTACGGATCTGCTCCGTTGCTCTACGGACCTAGCTTCGCAGCCCAGCCTACGGGCATCAAAGACGGCAAGGAATCCTTCGGCAAGGCTCCCAAAGCTAGCCCCAATGACCCAGACAAGTATACCAAGCTGAGCGATCAGCCCGAGTACGAATACGATGGCGAGGATATGATGCTCTTCCC
Source organism: Porphyromonas sp. (assembly GCA_034091595.1). GTDB lineage: Bacteria > Bacteroidota > Bacteroidia > Bacteroidales > Porphyromonadaceae > Porphyromonas. Next base: position 6,751 of record JAXFXP010000044.1, on the reverse strand, counting down.
ACGTGTCTACAGCCGTCAGCACGCTCGTTATTACAATAGCTGGATGGGGCGTTCGGACGAGGATATGACGAGACCTAGCTTCGGAGAGAACCTCCGCTACTTCTTCGCCTATCAGCTCAACTATATGTATTGGCGCTACTTTATGTGGAACTTCGTCGGACGTCAGAACGACATCCAAGGGCGAGGAGACCTACTAAGGGGTAATGCCATCACAGGTATCAACGTCATTGACAACATATTTGTAGGCGATCAGTCTACACTACCCGAATACCTAAAAAGCAACAAGGGGCGCAACGTCTACTACGCTCTGCCATTGCTCCTGGGGCTGCTCGGGATGTATTATCAGGTATCGCGCCAGCGTATCTATCTACACCGGAGTCAGGAGGAAACGGATGAACTACTCCGCAAAAATAAAGACAAGAGTGTTACCCCTATAGGACATCAGAGCTTCTGGATTGTCTTCATCCTCTTCGTGATGACGGGGATAGCAATTGTCTTGTATCTCAACCAAACTCCGGGACAACCTCGTGAGCGTGATTATGCCTTCGCCGGTTCGTTTTACGCCTTCGCCATGTGGATAGGTATGGGTGTGCCTGCTCTGTGGTATCTACTACGCCGACTCAAACTCTCCGATGTAGCCGCTGCTGCTGCTGCTACACTCATTGGGCTACTTATCCCCCTACAGATGGCTGGGCAAAACTGGGATGACCACGACCGTAGCGGACGTACAATTGCCCGTGATGCTGGTATCAACTACCTAGAGAGCGTAGAGCCCAATGCTATACTCTTCTGCTACGGAGACAATGATACCTTCCCCCTCTGGTACATCCAGGATGTAGAGGGAGTACGTCGTGATGTGCGCACTGTCAACCTCAGCTATCTCGGGGGCGACTGGTACATAGACCAAATGCGTCGCAAGACCTACACAGGCGAGCCACTGCCTACGAAGCATATGACGCCTGCCTACTACTATTACCACGAGGCGGCCTATATGGGCGAGAGCACTACCGAGATGAGTCTCGATGAGGCCCTGGCCCGTACGACTGCCCAGGCAGATCAGGAGCAATCTCTGCTCCCTACGAGCGAGATGTATCTAGATATCGATACCGAAGCTGTAGCCAAGACCCTACCAGCCGAACTGCAAGGACGCATTCTAGACCGTATGCCGATCTCGCTAGCAGGACGCCGCTATATAGACCGTGGTAGCCTAACGGTATTGGACATTATTAACGCTAATAAGTGGCAACGCCCCATCTACTGGACTAGCACCTCACCACGTGATGCCTTCAACGGCATGGATAAGCACCAGCTACAGACGGGGATGGCCTTCCAGTTACTACCCATAGATAAGGGAGCGACCTCTAGGCTTAATGCTGCAGGCGATAGCATCCATCTAGAGGCCCACTCAGGAGTACGTCTAGAGCAGATGTATCAGAATGTGATGACCAAATTCCGCTGGGGTGGTGCCGACAATCCGAGCGTTTATATGGACGAGACCGCCCGCAATATGATGCAGGGCATTCGCAACAACGTCTTCGTACCTCTCGCTCGGGCGCTGCATAACTCTGGGGACACCAAGCGTGCCCAAGAGGTACTCAAGCGCTGTCTGGAGGTTATCCGCCCCGAGGTAGTGCCACATGAGCCCTATAGCCTACGCCTGGTAGAGATCCTCTATCAAGTGGGCATGACCAAAGAGGCCGATGCTATCAACAAAGACGTCGTAGCTAAGTCCATGGGCCTACTGAGCTGGATGATGACCCTAAATGAGGCACAGCTAGAGCGCGTCCTCACCAGCGGAGACCTCTACGAGAGCTATCAGACTGCGCTACTGGGGGTACAGCTGGCACATCAGTACCAGAGCGAAGCCCTCAAAAGCTACGAACCCTCTCTGGCACAGTACCACAAAATACTAGGAGCCTCGCAGGGCGAATAAGCGATGCGTATACTCAATAGCTTCCTCAGCCGTGTACCCTTCCTCTATCGTGCGCTCTTTCCTGGCGCACGATGGAGGATACCGGCTCTAGAGGGGCGTACTGTCTACCTGACCTTCGACGATGGACCCGTCCCAGAGATTACGCCTTGGGTACTAGATGTGCTGGATAAGTATGGCATCAAGGCTACATTCTTTTGTGTCGGTGATAACGTACAGCGCCACCCCGATATCTTCCGAGAGATTATCGCCCGAGGTCACCAGGTGGGCAATCATACGCAGCACCACATCAAGGCACTCCCAACCTCCACACGAGACTATATGGCCGACGTACTAGAGGCCCACAAGTTGATCGGAACACGCTACTTCCGGCCGCCCTACGGCCACCTTCGGATGAGGCAGATGCTAGAGGTAAGTGATAGTTTCGAGATCATTATGTGGGACGTTCTGACGCGAGACTACAACACTGGCTTGTCTCCCGAGTACGTCCTACAAAACGTTACCGAGTATACCCGCAACGGCTCTATCATTGTCTTTCACGACAGCTACAAGGCCGAGCACAACCTCCGCAGTGTATTACCTAGAGCTATCGAATGGCTCCTCAGCGAAGGCTACGAGTTTAGGCGCATTGGCGATGCCCCCTAATAAAACTCTAGGGGCATACCCTCGGAGAGAATCTTAGAGTAAGATATTCAGACCTATATACCATAACCAAAACCACATAACAAACAAAAGAACGCAAGTATGAGCAAAAAGAAGAAAGTGAGGACACACGAGCACCTCAAACTCGTCCTCGACCTGCTACGCGACGTTATCCGTGAGGACCTTAGTCCTGAGATGTGCGAACGTATGGAGGCTATACGTAGATTGGCTAATACTACCTCCTGCGACGACGAGAGCTACCAACAGCTAGAGGAGGCCGTAGCCTCGCTGACAGACAAGGAGCTGCTCTACGTAGCACAGGCCTTTAACCAAACGCTAAACCTTATCAACACCGCAGAGCAACTCGGGACAACCGAGGCTGAGGTATTGACACAAAACCCAATACGCTTCACAGCCCTCTGCGACCAACTACAGAGTGCTGGAGCCAGCCAAGAACAGATTATCAAGGCTCTAGAGGAGCTACATATGGACCTCGTCCTGACGGCACACCCCACAGAAATCAACCGACGCTCGCTCATCAACAACCTCAACGAAACGAGCGACTGCCTGCTAGCCCTAGATCAAGTAGGGCTACCTGATTATCGTCGTGACCAGCTACTGCATCGCCTGCGTCAGCTGGTCGTGCAGTACTGGTTTACGGACGAGATACGCAAGCGCCGCCCCACACCAGAGGAAGAAGCTAAGTGGGGCAATGACGTTATAGAGTCTAGCTTATGGGTAGCTGTGCCCGCCTTCCTACGTGAGCTCAACGTACAGCTACAGAAACGCCTAGGTGGCTATACCCTACCTCTGACAGCACGCCCCATACAGTTCACTGCATGGATGGGAGGAGATAGAGATGGCAATCCCAACGTTACGGCTAGCGTTACGCGCACCGTCCTATTGATGAACCGCCGCCGTGCAGCCAAGCTCTTCCTGCTTGACATCGAGGAGCTAGTACGTGAGCTCTCTATGAGTGCAGCTACGCCCGAATTTGAGGCTTATGTCAATTGTCAGGCCGACCAAGAGCCCTACCGAGAGCTTATGCGCACACTAAGACGCAAGCTCAAGAATACCTACAACTACCTCAACGACTGTATTGAGAACCAGCACTTCGCACCACTACCCGAGGATATTATCTGGGACGAACAAGATCTGTGGGAGCCACTCTACGAGTGCTACAAATCGCTGCGGGCCTGCGGTATGGAGATTATCGCTGATGATAAGCTGATGGATACCATGCGCCGTGTCAAGTGCTTCGGTGTTACCCTCGTGAAGACAGATATCCGCCAAGAGAGCACACGCCATACAGAGGCCATCAGCGAGGTGGTACGTTATCTAGGCCTCGGCGACTATGCTAGCTGGAGCGAGGAAGAGAAGCAGGCTTTCCTCATCCGTGAGCTATCCTCACGTCGTCCGCTTATCCCACAATGCTGGACACCATCGCCCGACACGGCAGAGGTGCTAGATACCTGTCGCTTGATTGCGGCTACACCAGAGGGCGTTATCCCCGTGTATCTTATCTCTATGAGCCAAACGCCAAGCGATGTGCTGGCCGTTCATCTACTGCTCAAGGAATGTGGCTGTCGCTACCGCCTGCCGGTAGGCCCCCTCTTCGAGACGCTCGAAGACCTCAAGAATGCTGCTAGCGTAATGCGTCAGCTTTTCTCTATTAGCTGGTACCGTGGTGTCATCGACAATAAGCAGATGGTCATGATTGGCTACAGCGATAGCGCCAAAGACGCTGGGGCTCTAGCTGCGGGCTGGGGGCAGTACTGCGGACAAGAAGAGCTCATCAAGGTCTGCGAAGATGCAGGCGTACGCCTAACACTCTTCCACGGCCGTGGTGGGACGATTGGGCGCGGAGGAGGACCCGCCAAGACAGCCCTCTTCTCTCAGCCACCGGGTTCGCTCCGTGGCGGCCTCAGAGTGACCGTACAGGGCGAAATGATTCGCTTCAAGTTCGGCCAAGTCGGCACAGCCCTGCGTACCCTTGACCTATACCTAGAGGCCATCCTTCTAGCCAACCTGCTCCCTCCTCCCGTACCTAAAGCAGAATGGCGCACCATGATGGACGAGCTACGAGACATCTCTTGTCAGATGTATCAGGATGTAGTGCGTGGCAATCCCGACTTCATCAGTTACTTCGACCAGACGACGCCCATCAGCGAGCTATCCAAGCTCCCTATTGGCTCACGCCCTGCCAAGCGTCGTGCGGCACCTACGGTGGATAGCCTGCGTGCTATCCCCTGGATATTTAGCTGGAGTCAGAATCGCCTAATGCTCCCCTCGTGGTTGGGGGCTGGCGAGGCCCTACAGACCGTCATCGATAAAGGTGGGCTACCACTACTGGAGGAGATGTACCAAGAATGGCCTTTCTTCCGCACACGCATCTCAATGCTCGAGATGGTCTATGCCAAGAGCGAAGCACCTATCGCTGCGGCCTACGACCGTCGTCTAGTAGCAGACAACCTGCGCTATCTAGGCGAGGATATGCGTCGTCGTCTAGAGCGAGACACGGCCACAATCTTGGCTATTTCGCACGACAAGGTCCTCATGGATGACATCGGAGAGTCTTCCTCGGCACAGGAGAGCATTGCTCTACGCAATAGCTTCATCCTCCCGCTAAATTTCCTACAGATAGAGTTGCTACATCGTGCCCGCACTGCCGAGACGCCCAGCCTTGATGTAGACTTAGCCTTGATGGTTACAATATCGGGTATCGCTGCTGGCGTTCGCAACTCGGGCTAGTCTCCCAACGGACTCTAGCGAGGCGCAGCAAACGAGAGCGAGAGCTCGGAGCAAAAGTTTTAGCAAACTTAAGCTCCGAGCTCTTGTATATTCAAATAAAAGTATTACCTTTGCAAGCGAATCAGAGAGCAATGCTTCAGTGTTGCATCGAGATTCTGGAGAGATGGCAGAGTGGTCGATTGCGGCGGTCTTGAAAACCGTTGAGGTGAGAGCCTCCGGGGGTTCGAATCCCTCTCTCTCCGCGGAAGGTACTCTGAACAAGAGTTTAGAGAACACCAGGAAAATTTGCAAGTGTCGTAACTTCAAGGAGTTACGACACTTTTCTTTTATGCCAACACAACTTCTTAGAGTACGTACAGAGGGGGCAAATACTCCCAAAATACTCTCAAATGGCTACAATCTGGCTACACTTTTTCGAGCCGATTGAAAATTGTAGCCCAGAGTACGTAGAGAGTTCGTTTAGAGTACGCATACATTGCTGTTATTCAAATTATTATGTTGAACTTTGTAGTATAAGACAGAGGTCTTGTTTTCATGATTTTGGCTACAATCTGTAGCCATCGTGGCTACAATCCTTCTCGTCATGGCTACAACTCTTAAAAACAGATGTGTATGAAGTCTATTTTTAGAACAGCCTTCTATCTTAGAAGCAACTACGTTAACAAGGAGGGCAAGACTCCTGTAATGTTGAGGATTTATCTCAACAACGAGCGTTTGTCTATCGGCTCAACAGGTATCGCAGTTGTGCAAACGCAGTGGGATAGTGCAAATGAGAAGATTAAAGGGCGTACTACCGAAGCCCTCAGTATCAACTTGGAACTGGACTCTATCCGCAACGGCTTGCAGAGTATCTATCGTAAACTCGAGGATAGCGATGACTTATGTCTAGAGCGTATCAAAACAGAGTTTCTTGGCAAGAAAACGGATATTGACACGGTTATGCAGCTCTTCGACAAACACAACACTGACATTGCTCAGCAAGTCGGAGTGTCTGTCGCTCCTGCCACACTTCAGAAGTATAATGTATGTAAGCGTCGCTTCGCAGAGTTCTTACAACATAACTATAAACGCTCCGACCTCAAACTCTCAGAATTGACCTTCACAGTCATTCGTGAGTTTGACATCTACCTGCGTACCGTTGTAGGGCAAAACCCCAACACAGCGACCAAGACAATGAAGACTTTCAAAACCATTGTTATCCTTGGTGGAAAAATGGGCGTCATTCATCACGACCCCTTTATCAATCATCGTTTTCACTTGGAGCCTGTCAATCGTGGGTTCTTGACCGATGAGGAAATCCTCAAGATAGCGAATAAAGACTTCGGGCTTCAACGCCTCGAGTTGGTACGTGACATCTTCATCTTTTCGTGCTTCACTGGCTTGGCGTATATCGATGTTGCCAATCTTACGCCCGAGCATATCGTAACG
>JAXFXP010000043.1:0-3992 GCA_034091595.1 Porphyromonas sp. | reverse complement strand
GTGAGTGCGCTGCTGTGCCTCACTATTTGGTGGGGGAGCGCTCTGTAGTAGAGCCTTATAGTGCTAGCCTTTTTGCGGCAGAAGCTACAGCCTTGGTCCGAGAGCAACACCAAAAGGGAGATTATGCTCTTGTCTCTGGTGGCTCGATGATGTACATCGATGCTCTATGTAATGGTATTGACGAGATGCCAGATGTAAGGCCCGAGATACGCCGGCAGGTGTGGCAACGATACGAAGTCGAAGGTCTCACGCCTATTCTAGAGGAACTAGCTGTACTAGACCCTGTCTATTACCAGCGTGTAGACCGCCACAACTACAAGCGGGTGTTGCACGGCTACGAGATGTGTCTGTCTACGGGGCGTCCTTTTAGTAGCTTTCATACAGGCCAGCAGCAAGAGCGTCCTTGGCATACGCTTAAAATCGGACTTACCCGTGATCGTGAAGAGCTTTATACCCGTATTAATAAACGAGTCGAGCTTATGATAGAGGAAGGTCTGGAGGCAGAGGCATGCGCTGTATATCAATATAGGGCTCTGAATGCTCTCAATACCGTAGGTTATAAGGAGCTCTTTGCTTATTTTGACGGTACAATAGACCTTGCCGAGGCTGTACGACAGATACAACGTAATAGCCGTATTTATGCCCGTAAGCAGCTCAGTTGGTGGCGTCGTGATGCTGAGATACATTGGTTTCATCCCAATGATTTAGCAGGTATTATGGAGTATATCTACAATTGCAATGTCTGATAGCTTAGATATCTTCCGTATCATGGAGCTTAGCCGTGCTAATGCACACCTTAGCTCGGACCGCATAGCACTCTCTCGCCACATTGGGGACAACGTGGAACAGCGTCGTGCTATAGCTACACAGGTAGCTTTGCATCCAGCTCTCGAGCGCAAGCTACCCTCCTGGTCTGCTGTAGGGGCCTATATCCCCAATTCTCTAAATCTAGAGCAGGCCTCTAGCGAAGAGACTGCCCAGCACAAGGCCAACCTTTTACAGCCCGAGGACAGACTCATAGACCTGACAGGGGGGATGGGCGTAGACTTCTGGGCTATGGCAACACGGGTGGATGCGGCGGTATACGTGGAGCAAAATCCAGAACTGTACGCTGCCACTAGATACAATATGCCTCTACTACTAAGCCGAGGCACACAGCACTACATCAATGGTAACTCTGTGGAGCTACTACCACAGCTAATCAGAACCTATAGGCCTACGGTAATCTTTGTAGACCCTGCTCGGCGTGTTATGCAGCAGGCAGATAAGCGTGTTTATGCTATAGAGGACTGTAGTCCATCGCTACACGAGCTATTGGAGATTATTCGCACTATGGGGGATGATGCTCCGAGGCGTATCCTAGCCAAGCTATCCCCGATGCTGGACATCAAGCATTGCTTGGAGCATTTGCCACACATCAGTGCCGTATGGGCTGTAGCCTATAGGGGAGAGGTCAAGGAGCTCTTACTAGACATTCGTCCTCTGGAGCTTAGCTTAGCTATAGATCAGGTGCCACTGCTTGGTATAGACCTTATGCCAGGAGGAAGGGAGCAGGCCTTCGTCGGACGCTTCTCCGAGGAGCAAGAGCCCTGTCGTATGGCGGATAAACTTGGGGCTTATATATATGAACCCAATGGAGCCATTCTTAAGCTTGGGATGTATCAGCAGGTTGGGCGTGCCTATGGGCTCTCTAAGCTACACCAGCATAGCCACATATACACGAGTGAGGAGCTGGTAGCGGATTTCCCTGGGCGTATATTAGCTGTGCAGCGCATATGGCCCTATCAGTCGAGGCTTATCAAAAGTCTCGCTCGCGAGCTCCCTGCAGCTCAGATTACCTGCCGTAACTTCCCCTTAGGGGCGGATAAACTCCGCCAACAACTAAAACTACAGGATAGCAGTAGAGCCACCATAATAGCGACAACGCTACACGATGGCTCTTTAGTACTGATAGAGACGACTAGGGTCTAGCCCTATTGATACAGCTCTACGGGACGACGATGGGCAATGCCTTGGCGTTCGAGAGTATTTAGTACATAAGGGACAGAGCGTCGGAACTTGTTCCAATGGCGATATGAGTGTTTGGTCCAACCTTGCTCTGCTATGGCTAAAGCCCGTGGGTAGGTCATATAATAAGTTCGGTGGATATCCTTAATAGCTTCCCCCCATAGTGTAGCCATTACCCCCATGATATGTGTATCATCTTTGGCCGAAATGCCAGAGAGGAGATCGAAGTTGTAGCTTCGCTCTAGAGAGGTAATAGGCATACCCCAATTGTTGTGCTCGGGCAAGTCGCCTCGCCACTGTGGATAGTCGAGGTAGGCAGATTCACCAGGCGCTAGTACTAGCTGATGTCCACTGGCTCGTGTGAGCTCAATGCACGTAGGTGTTAGGTGCATACGCCAGGTAACCAGAGCTACGTCCTGCGGGTAGTTCATCAGGTAACGCTGAGCTGGTAGACGTATGTTGTCCAATTCGCACCACTGCATGGGTACGAAGCCAAGCTCCCGTACTATAGGATAAACACGACCAAAGAAATAGCTCATCAATTGCTCGGGTTGTGCATAGCCTTTGCTCTGCATCAGCTTTAGATGGCTCGGGCTCTTGGCCCAATTACGCTCTATGGCGCTCTCATCTCCTCCTAGATGTAGCTTTGTGCCAGCAGGAAATACCTCCCGCAACTCTGCAAATACTTCTCTAAGCACTTGATAAGTCTTCTCTTCGCTAGCTGAAAGCATTACGTTGTCGGTCTTGCCGAGGACAAATGTGGAATCACGATGGGCCTCCATTCGCAGCTCTGGTAGTGCATGTAGTAGCGCAGCAGTATGGCCAGGTATGTCCACCTCGGGTATTAGTTCTATGCCCCGCTCGTGTGCATAGTCTAGTAGCTCTCTCAGTTCCTCTCGCGTGTAATGCTCTCTACTGGCTAGTTGTGGCAAGCTTTTCACCTCGAAGCGCCAACCTTGGTCGTCCGTCAGATGTAGCTGTAGGGTGTTATACTTGTAGCGCAGCATAATATCCATGTAGCCTTTGATATCCTTAACGGGGAGAAAATGTCTAGCAGGGTCCAGCATTAGCCCTCGCATCATATAGCGGGGACTATCGACTATACTGATACACTCCAGGGGGGCCAATGTAGACAGTCTATGGTCGTAGTGGCTCTCTAGTATCTGTAGTAGAGTCATCGTAGCATAGATAGCTCCACGTTTATCCCTGGCCTCTATGTTGATGCCCTGAGGGCTTACCTCCAATTGGTAGCCTTCAGGGGACTGAATACTATGTTTATAACGGATGCGAATGTGTGCTTGTCTATTGTCTACGGCTTGTCTATCGAAGTGGTAGCCAGGGAGGCTACGGCTGGCTAGACTATCAAGTAGTCGTGCTGCTATAGCTAGCCCCGGATGCTCTGAGCTGACGAGGACTCTGCGGGGCAAGTGATAGGCTCCATCCGATATCCGAACATCATTGGGGTAGGGGATAAGCCCCGTAGTAGCCTGGCCTAAACGGTCAGCGTAGTGCATAGACTTAGAAGGCACACTGCCAGTACCTGTCTGGGCAGATAGATTGGCTATTACGAGGCTTAGCCCCAAAGCTATGTATACGAGTTGTCCGATAGGTTTAGTCGTGCTCATACTTCCAGGTAACTTCGGAGGCGTTGAGCCTATAGCTCTCTTTGCGTGCCAAAGCGAAGAAGTAATCGCTAAGCCTATTGACGTACTGTAGCACCTCGCTCTCTATAGGCTCGTTTTCGTGTAGACGGTATATGGCACGTTCTGCACGACGGCATACTGTGCGGCATACGTGTGCGGCAGCAGGAATAGCTCCGCCAGCTGGTAGGATAAAGGCCGTAATAGGGGGCACCATTTCGTTAAGTCTATCAATCTCGCCTTCGATACGAGCAATAGCTCCCTCCGTAACTTGACTCTCTACACGAAACTCTGTTTGTGTAGGATCAGTAGCTAGGTACGAACCGACACTGAAGAGCTTGTGTT
>JAXFXP010000042.1:0-9400 GCA_034091595.1 Porphyromonas sp. | reverse complement strand
CCTTTACAAAGCTGAGGAAAAGAGGGTTGGGCTTGAGTACGGTAGAGCGATACTCTGGGTGGTACTGCACACCGATATACCAGCGGTGCTCGGGTATCTCTACGGTCTCTACTAGCCCGGTATCGGGGTTCTCACCTACGCAGGCCATGCCAGCACGCTCGAAAGCTTCTCTATACTGGCTATTAAACTCAAATCTGTGGCGATGACGCTCTCTAATAAACTCACTCCCATAGGCCTCTGCGATACGACTTCCCTTGCGTAGTACACAGTCGTATCCCCCGAGGCGCATAGAGCCACCAAGGTCGCTTATGGTCTTCTGTTCTTCCATAATATCGACAACCTTGTAGGGTGAGTCTGGCATAATCTCCGTAGTATGTGCATTGGTATACCCCAACACGTTACGAGCAAACTCAATAACCATACACTGCATACCTAAGCAAATACCTAGAGTGGGGATATTATTCTCACGGGTATAGCGTAGAGCCTCAAATTTACCGTCAATGCCACGAGAGCCAAAGCCCGGACAAACGACTATGCCATCCATACCTTCTAGAAGCTCCGCTACATTGTCTGCCGTTATCTTTTCGCTATGAATGCTGACAAGGTTAAGCTTGCATTTGTTGTATATAGCAGCCTGCAGGAGCGACTCGTCAATAGACTTATAGGCATCCTGTAGCTCTACATACTTCCCGACAAGGGCAATATTAACAGTCCCTGTAGCCTCACGCCTTAGTTTGAGGAAGTGATTCCAATCACTGAGATCTGGAGCTCCCTCAGGCTCAATGCCCACCTTGCGGAGTACAGTCTCATCGAGGTTCTGGTCCAAGAGTGCCTGAGGCACCTCATAGATGGTAGGGACATCGGCGCACTGCACTACAGAGTCTGGCGTTACATTGCAGAATAGAGCAACCTTGCGGAGGATATCGCTATTGAGCTCACGCTCGGTACGTAGCACTAGGATGTCTGGCTGTATACCCACCTCCTGCAATTGCTTCACCGAGTGCTGCGTTGGCTTGGTTTTCACCTCGCCGGCCGCTGCAATGTAGGGCACATAAGTAAGGTGTACGCAGAGGCAGCTCTTACCAAGCTCCCACTTGAGCTGTCGCACGCTCTCTATGAAAGGCAGGGATTCTATATCTCCTACTGTCCCCCCAATCTCCGTAATAACGAAGTCGTACTTATACTTCTGCCCGAGAAGCTTTACATTGCGTTTGATTTCATCGGTGATGTGTGGTACTACCTGTACTGTTTTGCCTAGGTAGTCTCCCTTACGCTCCTTGCGGATAACGTTCTGATAGATGCGTCCGGTAGTTATGTTGTTGGCCCTAGAGGTAGCAATATTTAGGAAACGCTCATAGTGTCCGAGGTCAAGGTCCGCCTCATGCCCATCGTCTGTTACATAACACTCACCGTGTTCGTAGGGATTCAGTGTACCTGGGTCTATGTTAATATAGGGGTCGAATTTCTGGATTGTAACAGTGTAGCCACGAGCCTGCAATAGCTTTGCAAGGGAGGCAGCTACAATACCTTTACCAAGGGAGGACACAACGCCTCCGGTAACGAAAATGTACTTAGTCTCCACTGAATTAGCTTAATTAAGTGTCAGTTGTTAGTGATTCTATTAACTGGAATACAAAGGTACGACTTTTATTCAAGCCTCCACCCGCTCAAGCAGTACCACATTCTCGATGTGATGCGTATGAGGGAACATATCTACCGCACGGCTCTTGGTAATGCGGTAGTCTCCCCCAGCGACAAGCCAAGCTAAATCTCGTGCTTGCGTAGCTGGGTTACAACTCACATAAACAATGCGTTGGGGCTTGGCTCGTAGAATCGTCTGCACGACATCCTCATGCATACCAGCTCGGGGAGGGTCGGTAATAATAACGTCAGGTGCACCATGCTCGGCTATGAAGTCATCGGTAAGAATATCCTTCATATCCCCTGCATAAAACAGCGTATTACTAATCTCATTCACCTGGCTATTAAGTTTGGCATCCTCTATAGCCTCAGGGACATATTCAATACCCACTACCGAACGTGCCGAGCGTGCTACGAAGTTGGCAATCGTACCCGTACCAGTATAGAGGTCATAAACAGACTCTTTGCCGGTCAGTCCTGCGAAGTCTCTAGCGACCTTATACAGCTCGTAGGCTTGCTTGCTATTTGTTTGATAAAAGGACTTGGGGCCTATGCGGAAGCGTAGGCCTTCCATCTCCTCCTCGATATAGGCACGACCACTGTGTACAATAATCTCTTGGTCTGTAATCGTATCGTTCGCTTTAGCATTGATAACATATAGCAGTGCCGTTATCTCGGGGAATTCTGAGCGGATAGCATCCAGCAGAGCCTTGCGTGCAGATACATCATCTCGATAGAAGACCACCACGACCATAGACTCGCCTGTAGAAGTCGTACGCATCATCAAAGTGCGCATCAAGCCGGTCTGATTACGAAGATCAAAGAAAGGATACTCCTCTGCTCTAGCCAAACAATAGCTACGAATAAACAAGCGGATGCGATCTAATAGCTCACTCCCGAGGTGACAGCGGTCTATATCCAACACTTTGTCAAACATACCTGGGATATGAAAACCTAAGCCTGGCTCAATATAAGGGAGGATATTGCCCTCCTCATCCGTACGGCTACGGAGCTGTTCCTCCGAAATCTCGCCTGGGAGCAACCAGCGCTTATGGCTAAAGGTAAACTCTAGCTTATTGCGATAGCGTTCTGTTTCCGCAGAGCCTAGGATGGGTAAATACTCTACGATATCGACCTTACCTAGTCGTTCCATGGCATCCCGCACAACCTGGTCCTTGGCTGCTAGCTGCATAGTATAAGGAAGATGCTGCCACTTGCAGCCACCACAGTGAGTAAAGTGCGAACATATCGCCTCCACCCGCTCTGGGGCAGGCTCTAGCATATGGAGGATCTTCCCCTCCAGAAAGCTCTTCTTCTTCTTGACTACTTGTATGTTACACACATCCCCAGGGCAAGCAAAGGGTACGAAAAGCACTTGCCCATCAATGTGGGCAAGTGCTTTTCCTTCGCCAGCGAGGGTTTCGATACGCACCCCACTAAGGAGTGGGAGCTCTTTCTTCTTCCTTGCCAATGAATTTCTTATTTGAAGTATGTCTGTATAATGCTGCGGTAGTGGTCCGCCAATTCGCGGGCCTCCTCAACGGTATGTGCCTCGGTATAAATACGAATAATAGGCTCTGTATTGCTACGACGGATATGTACCCATTTCTCAGCAAAGTCAATCTTTACCCCATCGATGAGACTCATCTGTGCCCCCTCTGGGACATTTGCTGCAAGGCGCTCCAAGACTAGCTGTGTATCGGTACGAGGAGGTAGCTCTACCTTTTGCTTGCTCATATGGTACTCAGGGTAATCCTTACGAAGCTCGCTAACGGTCTTTTTCTTCTTAGCTAAGAGCGAGAGGAAAAGGGCAATACCCACCAAGGCATCACGGCCATAGTGTAGCTCAGGATAAATAACCCCGCCATTGCCCTCACCACCAATAAGAGCATCGGTAGCCTTCATCTTAGCCACGACGTTTACCTCTCCTACAGCAGCAGCTTCATAGCGTCCTCCATACTTGAGAGTTACATCACGTAGCGCACGAGTACTACTGAGGTTAGATACAGTATTCCCCCCACCGTTCATCTCTAGCAAATAGTCTGCTACAGCCACTAGGGTATACTCTTCGCCGAAGAAGTTCCCCGTTTCGTCCAATACAGAGAGCCTATCTACATCTGGGTCTACGACAAAGCCCACATCAGCCCCAAGATCCTGAATCATACGACTAAGGTCGCCTAGGTTCTCAGGCAACGGTTCGGGATTGTGTGCAAAATTCCCTGTTACGTCCGTATACAAACCAAAGATATGCTGTACACCGAGTGCTCGCAGAAGCGGAGGTAGCGCCAGAGCCCCTACAGAATTGACACTGTCAAAGGCGACCTTGAAGTTTGCCTCACGAATAGCCTCGACATCTACTCCTCTAGCACGTAGCACCTCTGCAATATGCTCGTCTAGGTAGCTAGACTGCTCAAGCATACGGCCCATAGACTCTACCGGAGCAAAAGATAAGTCTTTGCTCTCCGCCAGGCGTAGTATCTCCTCGCCCTGAGCCTTACTAATAAATTCACCACGCTCATTGAGGAGCTTGAGAGCATTCCATTCACGAGGATTATGGCTAGCAGTTATAATGATACCGCCATCAGCACGCTTGCCGGTAACAGCCATCTCCGTAGTTGGGGTCGTCGATAGACCTATATCTATAACATCGCAGCCCATACCGAGCAAAGTACCGACGACCACGTGCTGCACCATTTCCCCCGACATACGAGCATCACGCCCTACCACAATGCGAGGACGTGCCTTACCCGTGAACTCACGTGTAAACTGTGCGTATGCTGCAGTAAACTGCGCTATACTAATCGGGTTTAGCCCCTCACGCACTCCAGCCCCGATAGTTCCTCGGATACCAGATATAGACTTTATCAGTGTCATAATAGACTCAACGATTTAGATAGGTTTTATTTGTATGTATACTTTACTTTCTCTACATAAGTGCTTATCCCCGAGCTGTACGTTCCTGAGGGTCCCAGCTCGAATGGGATGATAAGAGAGAGCTCTGCTCCATTGCCCAAACCAAGTGATACGGGGAAAGCTAAGCCCTGACACATAAGCTCGTCATAGTCGGGTATAGGGCGGACATTATCAACCAAGCGATAGTGCACATCCCCCCCGTTGTAGAAGTAGACGTAGGCAAACTCTAAGTCTGGGATAGAGGGGTTGCTCAGGTTATCGAATGTAGAGAGCTTAGCGTTTGCTTTGGAGAACTGATACCCCTTGAGCTGTGCTAGAACCATCGTTTTGTTGAGCGTCGCTGTCTGGCTGCGATCACCCCACGAGTCTATACGCATATATAAACCATTGCGAAAACGATAGAAAACACCAGCTTTGGCATCAGCTGGGAGC
Source organism: Porphyromonas sp. (assembly GCA_034091595.1). GTDB lineage: Bacteria > Bacteroidota > Bacteroidia > Bacteroidales > Porphyromonadaceae > Porphyromonas. Next base: position 4,414 of record JAXFXP010000042.1, on the reverse strand, counting down.
TTATTGTCACGAAGCTCTACAAAGCTGAGATTGTTAGCACTACCAAAGGCTGCGATAGCATCGCTTTGCTCGCTCTTCAGTTCGCTTAGAGACTTAGTATTATCCTTCTCACAGCTTGTGAAAGCTATGAGTGAGGTGGCGCACAGTCCTATGAGGAATGTTCTGATTTTCATCTAATGATATTTCTTTCGTATTCGCTTATCGTATAACCCACGCTAGCAGTCGCTCTCTATGGGATTTATGCTCACAAAGATAACAAAAAAGCACGTAGCTTTATTGCTCGGCTATACTACCGCTCCCCTGGGAAGCGCCTTTGACCGTACTTTTGTCACACTCCCCGTCGGCAGGAGAACGATGCAGCTGGACGTAATACACGATACAGGTACTTACGAAGTAACACAGCACTTGTCCCCATAGAGCTAGGTATTCCATGCGGATATCCTCTAGCTTTGCGCCCATGCTGTTGAGCTTGATATAGCCATTGATGCCAAAAGTAGAGGGTGCTAGATAGGATACCCAGCGCCACTGCTCAGGCAGAGAGGCTCCTGGCCACGAAACTCCTGAGAGAAATAGTAGCGGCACCGAAGTAAAAACAAATACCAGCATACAGGCCTCTCGATGTCGGACGAAAACAGAGAGCGTCATCGCAAAGAAGACGCAGGCCAAGACATAAGGCAAGACAAACAGCAATAAATCGCCCAAATCTGCCAGCTGAACAAAATCAAACAGAGCAGGCACAAAGACCAGGGTATACAGTACCACTAGGATATATATCAATACGTATGCCAAGGCTTTCCCTAAGACAATGCGTAGGGTACCAGTATAGTGCCTATTGCCAACTGGGATAAGCCTACCTAAGCTGTTCTGCTCACGTGCCGTGCCAGCTGAGAGCCCTATACCTAGGAGCAATGTTTGCTGGATAATTAGGATCAGTACTGCAGGGAGTAAAAACGATGCAAAGCCCGTAGAGGGATTATACAAAGGTACTTCCTCATAGGCAAGCGGGTAAGATAGGACCTCCCCCTGCTCTACAGTCAACCCAGGGCTACGCTCCAGCTTAATGTCTTTATTCATCTCTAGAGATACCTGAGTATTGGCTAGGAGGATGCTCTTGTAGTACAGCAGAGAGGACATATCACTATACACAGATACGTGGCTCTGCTCACCCCGCATCAAGCACTCCGAAAAATCTCTAGGCATATATACGATGCCATAGGCTCGGCGCGTGCGGACATACTCTTTGGCTTCCTCCATATTGGCGCAAGAGGCTACAATGCTAACCTCTGGCGTGGCCTGTACCCTACGCAAATATTCTCGGCTCTGGGTCGTAGCGGCGTGGTCTACAACGGCTATAGGTACCTCCCGCACCACCTCACGGCTATAGATATAGCTATACAACAGGGGGTAAATCAAAGGCACTATCAAGAAGAATATCAGCATCCCTACATCCCTAAAGCTTTGCCTTAACTCATAGCCCCATATAGAGCCCAAGTCTGCAAGGGCTATCCCAGCCCGCTCAAGGAAAGTTGTAGATTGCTTAGATGTAGACTTTTCCATTAGGGTATATACCTATGAGTAAGCATAATCTTACGTAGACGAGGCAAGGCAAGAAGTCCGAGAGAGGCAAAGGCGAGCAAGCTATAGATGTTAGCGCTCGCATAAGAGAGGTCGAAGCCATCCAATGCGCTTGTTACATAAGTCAGATAATAATGTCTAAGAGGGAAGAGCACGCTCAGAGTAGCTACAAGTGGGGGCATCCCCAAGGCCGGAAAGGAGGCACCACAAATAGAAAAAGAGAGCATACCCCATAGAGAGGCAAAGCTGAGCCCCATACGTAGCGTAGGCAATATGGCAAACATCAGCACACCCAAGCCCTGAGAGGCAAGAATAAACAACATCATCAGCGCAAGCATTGCCCCTACGCCACCAGCAGCAGGATAGCCTAGATAGACATACAAATAAACATCTATCATTAGGCCTACGAGGGCAAATATCAGAGTATGAGGCAGCAGCTTACCTGCTAGAGCCACAGACATATGCCCAGAGGCCATGCCCAGCCACTCCTTATTTTGTCCTTGCTTGAGCTCTAACCCTAGGCTACACACCGTTACCATCATTATCAACAAGCCAAATACGCCAGGGATGAGCATATTGCTCAGATATATCGAGTAGTTGACCCAGGGGTTACCTATGGGATGTGTGTCTATAACTATAGGCTGTAGCCAAGCCATCGCCTGCCCTGCGCTCGCCCCACGAGCATAGAGCTGACTACGTGCGGCCGAGGCTGCCCCCAGCTCACTGAGCATCTTCATATCCCTAAACTGTAGAGAGCCTGCCACCATATAGCTATAATTGATGTAAAATGACACCTTGGGCTGTCGTTGCCCTTGTAGCTCTCTAGAGAATCCTGAGGGGATGTAATAGAAGCCATATATATCCCCCCTCTGCACAGCACGGCGTGCCTCCTCAATACTCGTATAGGTAGCCGAGAGACGTGTCTGTGGCATAGCCCCGAGGTTGCGGCTCAGGTTGCGCGAGACGGCTGAGCCGTCAGCATCGACTAAGCCTGCTGGCAGACTATGAGGCAGACCATCGGCCATAATAGATGGGAAGAATAGGAGACTAAATAGCGGGGCTATAATCATACAGAAGAGGAACAGAAAGCGACTCGTCAATAGATGCCACTCTCGCAGAGCTATTACCCACACCCGGGCAAGTCCTCTAGATATGAGTCCCATACTAACGCTGCACTATAACCGTCATCCCAGGACGTAGTGTTTTATGCTGCTTGCTCAGACGAGCCCGCACCTCGAAAGTTTTGAGGTCGTAACCTCCGCTAGCTTTGGTCGCCTTCCAGGTAGCATAAGAACCCATATCCTTGACGTATGTAACCTCTAGCTCTAGTACCTCGGTATCGGGTAGTGCTGGAGCCGTAGCCTTGATTTTTGCTCCCATAGGCATTGCCGATAAATAGTCCTCCCTAAGGGCAAAACTCACCCACATAGATCCTAGCTCGGCTACATTCATAATGGGGGCACCTGTGCCTACTAGCTCCCCAACCTTGGGGAATATCTCAGACACCTCCCCATCTCGCATGGCCACGAGGTAGGTTTCTTGTACATAAGCCTCTACCTCTGCTACAGCACCACGAGCACGCCCCACTAGCGCTGAGGCTGCGAGCTTGTCTTCTCGTTCGGCCCCATTGCGTGCCATATCGTATTGTGCCTGAGCAGCACGCTCGGTAGCTAGAGCAGCGTCGCGCTGTGCTGTCGCCTCATCGAGCTTTTGGGCCGGCATCACACCCTGTGCGAAGAGATTTTGTACACGCTGGTGGGTCTTGGTAGCAATATCCACACCGGCCTTGGCCTTTTGCCACATCTCATAGGCTGCTTGTATCTGCTCCTGACGAGCCCCCTTTATAGCCTTGGCATTCTGAGCCTCAGCGGCTAGCTCAGCAGCACGTGCTTGCTCCATCTTGGCGGCTACCTCTGGTGCCTCTATGACGGCTAGAGTATCGCCAGCGTGGACTGTTTGCCCCTCACGTACACGTATCTCCTTGATACGTCCTGGCACCTTACTAGACACACGGTATTCATCCGCCTCTACCTGACCTTGTAGGACATCCGCCTGAGGCTTCAGAGCGAATAACCCGACTAAACTAACGACTAAAATCACAAATAACAAGGCCACGAAGGCAACGAGTAATAGTCTATTCTTTTTCATCACTTCAATGTATGTATTCTTTTCTATAGCGTAGCTGTAGCCTTGCGCCACATTACTTCGGCTAGACGACAGTCTATCTGAGCATCTATCTTGGCTGAGTGAGCCGATAGCCACGCAGCTTGCGCCTCCAACACACGGCTGGTAGACATCAGCCCCTCCCTAAATCCTATCTCTGCTGACTTGCGATTCTCCTCAGCACGCTCCATATTTTTGAGCGTCATAGCTAGATGCTTATGAGCGTCTCTGCACTTGTTTCTAGCCTGAGACACCTGTAGCTCTATCCGCTCTTTGGCAAGCTCTAGTTTGTAGCCAGCGATACGTGCTTCCGACTTGGCGGCACGCACCTTGTGCAGGCCTTGCCCCCAGTTCCAGATAGGAGCTTTGAGCATCAGCCCGATGTTCCACCTAGCCCCCAATGTATTCTGTAGTCCGTTGTTTAGGTTCGGGTTTGTAAGCACATAATTCGCAGTCAGAGCAAGTGAGGGTAGATAGTCGGCCCGTGTTATGCGCACACGCTCACGAGCAATTTCCTCAAGCAACCTTAGACTCTTGACCTCTGTCCGGCGCTCTAGAATATCTGTCAAATCCTGCGCCATATGTAGCTCCGCCACAGGCAGCTCCTCTAGAGACTCGTCCTGCAACCTAATGTCTTCCTCCAGGGGTAGCCCCACCACCTGACACAAGAGCATCC
>JAXFXP010000041.1:0-3236 GCA_034091595.1 Porphyromonas sp. | reverse complement strand
ATACAAGAGGCCTTCGAGGCGTGGAAAAATCGTATAGTAGCTATGGGATATGGCTATCGTACGGGCATTGATATCCCAGGCGAGAAGCGTGGCTATATCCCCAACAGCAAAGTCTATGACAAAGCGTTTGGTGGCAAATGGACATCAGCTAGCGTTATCTCGATTTCGATCGGGCAAGGTGAGATACTGACGACCCCGCTACAGACAGCCAATCTAGCAGCCATCGTAGCCAATCGTGGCACCTGGAAGCGCCCACATATCGTACACGAAATCAAAGGTATGCCTCTAGATACTATGTACACCAACGTCCAGCACACTGGTATCAAGGCCAGCAACTGGGAGTACGTCGTGGAGGGTATGGCACAGGCAGTAAAGGGTGGTACCTGCCGTGCCGCAAACTTCGCTCCAAGAGAGTTTGAGGTCTGTGGTAAGACTGGTACTGCACAGAACCCACATGGACGAGACCACTCTGCGTTTATTGGCTTCGCCCCACGCAATAACCCCAAGATCGCAGTAGGCGTATATGTAGAGAATGGTGGCTTCGGAGCTCGATATGGTGTACCTATAGGACGTGTAATGATGGAGTACTACCTACGCGAGGGCAAACTCTCAGGTGCAGGGGCCTCCGTGGCAGCATCGATGGCACGGAGTTCTCTCTCTTACTATCTCAATGACTAAAGAGCATATATGGCAAGCAATCGTAATTCTTCTCTATGGCAGTCGCTTGACTGGTGGAGTATAGGCATATATCTTCTACTGGTAATCGCTGGTTGGTTTACTATCTGCGGAGCTACCTATAGCTTCGATATGGATGAGTTATTTGCCTCAGGGAGCCGTCCGATGATGCAAGCTCTCTGGATAGGGCTCGGGCTAGTCATCGCCTTTGCAGTGCTAATGATAAACTCGGACATCTTCGAGACCAGTGCACCGATACTCTATGCAGCTATGCTATGCCTGTGTCTCATTACCATCTTTATAGCACCAGACATCAAGGGCTCTCGCTCTTGGCTAGTAATAGGTCCGCTACGACTACAACCCGCTGAATTTACCAAAGTAGCTACAGCTCTTACTCTGGCATGGCTATGCAATAAGTTCGACTTCGAGATTGGTAGCACACGTAGCTATATTACTCTGATAGCTATTATACTGACACCTGTTGTGCTCATCATCGGGCAGAGCGAGACAGGCTCGGCCCTAGTGTTCTTTGCTCTCTTTCTGGCTTTATATCGAGAGGGTTTCACTGGTCTCTTTATGGGATTGGGCGGTGCTGCTGTGAGCTACTTCGTGTCTGCCCTAGTGCTAGCAGAGTCCTCTTGGTGGGGGGTAACCCGTGCAGACTGGTTCCTGACCTGCAATCTGATACTCCTCTACTCTATTGTTTTCTACGCACTCTACGGCAGGCGTGTAGAGGCCACCGTCATACGTTTACTAGGCGGTATCGTAGGGATTCAGCTGGTATCTGTCCTAGTGAGTCTATACCTATTCCCTTTCGACACCTCATGGGTAGCATTGGGCTTACTAGTACTATTTATCCTCTACCTCCTCTACAATGCCTTCAAAGAGAGCTTAATGAGCTATCTACTCATCGCTGGGTTTGCACTCGGCTCGCTAGGCTTTTTCTTCTCAACGAGCTATGTATTCAATAATATACTACAGCCACACCAACAGGTCCGCATTCGTCTGGCTCTTGGCATAGAGGAAGACTTACGGGGTAAGGGCTACAACGTAGACCAATCCAAAATAGCCATTGGATCAGGTGGTCTACTCGGCAAAGGCTTCCTGGAGGGTACACAGACTAAGCTCAACTACGTACCTGAGCAAGATACGGACTTTATCTTCTGTACTGTCGGAGAGGAACAAGGCTTCGTCGGCTCTAGCCTCCTCATCCTACTATACAGCGCTTTTATTCTTCGCCTATGTGCCTTAGCGGAGCGACAAACCAGCAAATTTGGCCGTGTATATGGCTATTGTGTTGCCTCTATCTTTTTCTTTCACCTATTCATCAACGTGGGGATGGTATTAGGTCTAATACCTGTTATTGGTATTCCTCTACCGTTCTTTAGCTACGGAGGCTCCTCTCTGTGGGGCTTCAGTTTTATGCTCTTCATCTTCCTTGGCATAGACGCACGCCGCAATAACCGTAACCTATAGACTATGGATAAGTTACTATTCCTAGCCCAGGGCATAGCCACAGGCAAACATCAGACTGGTCCGAATCGGCTACTACGCCTTAGTCTAGGAGGCATAGCCCTAAGCATCTGTATTATGCTCATCTCGCTAGCAGTGATTATGGGCTTCAAAGAGCGTGTCGGGGATCTAGCCTACAGCCAGACAGGGCATATTAGCCTATATCCTTATGGACACCCATGGACCGGAACAACGGAATTCATCAGCGTACCCAACGAGACCTACAGCTACCTACAAGAGCAGCCTGAGATCGCCCACGTATGCCCTATCCTGCAGCAGATGGCTGTAGTAAAGACCGAGGAGGACTTCTCAGCTATAATACTGTATGGGATAGACAGTCTTCGCTTTGCGGGCAGTAACTTCTCTCAGTTTCTGAGCCCTGAGCTAATAGGCAAGCTCAATGACAATGGTATAACACGCCCTCTGATACTCCCTCGTAGACAAGCCGAGCGTCTACGGCTCAGCACTGGCGACAAAGTGCACCTCTACTTCTACGGGAATAAAATACAGCTACGCCCCTTCACCCTAGTAGGTGTTTATGAGTCTGGCGGTAACGAACAGATGCCCGCTCTCTGCAGAGACGAAAATCTGAGATCTATACTTCGTCTAGATGGGGATGCTTATAGCCGTGTGCTGCTAAGGCTACACGATACAGAGGCCTCTCAAGAGGTAGCAGTAAGGCTATTCCAGCGCTTCGGTGCTCAGCAGGAGGTGTCTATGCAAGGCTATACCCTCAATACCGCCGAAGAACTGCTACCTGACCTGTTCGCTTGGCTAGACTTGCTAGACAGCAATGTAATCTTCTTGGCGGTGATTATCCTGCTCATAGGTATCTTCACCATGATTTCGACGGTCATTATACTTGCTCTAGATAAGACTAGGCATATCGGTATCCTCAAAGCTCTAGGCGCTAGTAACACCTATGTTCGTAAGATCTTTATCCTGATAGGTCTACGTCTCATAGCCTTAGGATTACTCTGGGGTAATGCTATCGCCTTCATTTTGCTCTATATCCAGCGCCAATGGCAGCCTATCAAGCTCAATCCTGA
>JAXFXP010000040.1:0-3029 GCA_034091595.1 Porphyromonas sp. | reverse complement strand
AAGGAGTGCGAATAGCCCTGCCACCCTGGCGAGGTAAGACACGAATAGTACTCGGTTGTCCGTAATTCCCCTGAGCTTATTCTGCATCGAATGCAAGTAGTAGGCCATAAAGAGCACTACGAAGATCTTGGACAACTCACTAACCTGAACCCCGAAGACATTTACCTTGACGCCACTACCCTCTGGCCCCGTCCCAAAGAGTGCCAATATCAGCATCACTGCGATAGAGGCGAAGAGCCAGAAATGTCCCCTACTCTGACGTCTTAGCAGGCGACTGCGTATGCCCGACACATTAGGGGCGAGGCGTTCGCAGAGCCATAGACTAGGCGTCCAGTAGAGCAAACGGCGCAGGTCTAACACCTCCTTACGCCCTAATAGCTGGTTAAGGCCAGCAGGACTCAATCCATTGAGTAACAACACCACGGATGTAGCCACGGCAAGCAGTAGTACGGCACGTGCCGTACCACCGCCGAAGAACATATCATGCAATGGGTCCTGCAGAGTAAAGAGCATCAGGAAACCGACACCCGAGAGAAACATCATTAGTGGCAGGAGCCATTCATCGAACTGAGGTTTGCCCGGCATATAGCCCTTGATAGACATCGCTATATGCATCAACCAAAAAGCAAGGATAAAGAACACTACCGAGCGCACGAAGCCTGCTCTGAACGCCTCTGGTGTACGCACCGTGAAGATGCGGTCCCGCTTAATCTGTGCGAAAGTCTGTGCATCGAAGAGCGGCAATCGCTGCTCTCGCTCTACGAAATTAAACTCGTGCGGGTGCGGGCGCCCCGTCACCCAGCGCCAGAAGGCTCTATGAATACCTCCCGAATATTCCTCTAGATTTGCAATCCCACGGGTAAGGCCATACTCTTTGCCTAGATGTAGAGGCAGTAGAGAGTAGTTTTTGCCTCTACTAAGCCCCGTAAAGCGGTAACGCCCCTCGGCATCTGTCATAGCGTAATGAGTAGGCGACTGCACCAATGTATCGATGACTACGTCCATAAACTCATCCATCTTACCCACATAGCGGGCATAGGCTACGGCCTCTAAGCTATCACGCTGACGCTCAGTAAGCTCCTCCACTAGGCGTACTACACGCCCAGGCATTGGTCGCCCCTCTGCGTCCTCCACTCTTCCCCACAGCTCTAAGCCACTATCCTCACGAGACAGCTGTACCTCACTCGTTAGGTTTAGCCTCGAGAGCTTGGCCATCGTTGCCGAATCTCGTCCTAGGATAATGTTGGAGGCTTCGTAACGCTGTCTCCCCGTCTTGCCCCCCTCACGGGCTAATTCCTCAGCCGACACGTAGATATCACGGCGCTTATCGCCCTGGCTTAGGCTACGCTTATTTAGCGCCCCTAGGTTGGGCAGTGGGCCATCCTCGAGTATCTTGCCAAGACGCATGGCCACATAGCGCTCGTAACCCACATCTCCGAAGTAGTCTTTACGCCCCAGCACTGAGCGTAGGCGCTCCACATCGAGCCCTCGCTCGAGGTTGATGGCTTCGCCTGTGCTGTAACTAGCCGAAACATCCTCGAGACTCGGACGTATATTACCCCAATATAACCAAGCCATAAGCACGAGTAAACCCGTACTTATCAATAGACGTGAGCGTTCTCTAGTGCGTCCCATAGACTAATGCTGTGCCGTGTTTGGTGTAGCCTCCCTGCGTGGTTGGCCTGGCCCCTCTAGAGCCTCACGGGCCGTTGTCAAGCGTCCCTGCAGAGAATCGTTGAGGTGCTGTAAGCTATCCCGCTCTAACCGAAGAGTATCTGCCTTGTAGATAAGGCTGTCCCGCTCCTGCTCTATGCGTAGTAATGTCGAGTCTGTAGGCTTTATCTGCGAGCCCTGCTGAGGGATAAGGCCCCATTCTCCCAACAGGCCAGAGCCCAGTAGATAACCTAGACCTAGGCCCAGCAAGAAGCCGATCAGGGTACCGCCTAGGATGCGCCCCCATAAAGACCTAGGTTTCGGCTCGGGCTTAGACTCTGGACGAGAGGGCTCGGGCTTCAGCTCCTCGGTCTTAGGTGCTACAGGCTGATAGCCATCTTTGGCAGTATAACTCGCCAGCGCTACGGTAATGTTGTCCTTGCCTCCGTACTCGTTGGCGCGATCTATCAGAAGCTGTGCCCGACGCTCCAGAGACTCATCGGAGAGCAATATCTGCCCTATCTCTAGACTAGGAACGAGATCGCTAAGGCCATCACTACAGAAGAGTACACAGTCTCCACCGTAGAAGCTGTGCATGCCGACCTCTACATACTCGTTATCGTCTAGAGTCAAGCGACGTTCGCCCAAGAGCTTGCTTACCTCATTGCGTCGGGGATGACTCATAGCCGCCTCCTCACTGATACTACCGATTTCCTCTAGATAGCCCACCATAGAGTGGTCGTGTGTGAACTTGGTCAACTCCCTCCCCCTCAGGATATAGCCTCGGCTGTCCCCCACGTGAGCATAGCAGAGGCTCTCTCGCTCGTAGTCGAGCAAGGCAAAGCTCAGGACGCAGCTCATCGAACGCAACTCCTCGACCTGCTCCTGCTGATCGATGATAGCATTATTAGCCCTAACGACTAGGCGACGTAGCGCCTCGGGCAATAGCTCGGGCGCAGTAGCGCAGAGCTCGGCATAGCCCGCCTCGATGATGTCTCGGCATATTTGGGCTGCGACCTCGCCACCTGCATAGCCCCCTACGCCATCTATCACCCCGAGCAGCAACTGATGCCCCTGAGCATCAATACACTCTATATAATTGTCTTCGTTATTCTCTCTGCGACACCCCAGGTCGCTCTTAGCGATATAACTAATCATCGTTTATCCGTATTTACGCTCACGACATACTTACAAAAGGCACAAGCTCATACAATGATGAGCTTGCTTAATTCTAACCTCCGTAATCTTACAGAGCTGTGATCCGTATATGTCCTATGCCATAGCTGAGGACATTGTTTTGCTTGAGGTCTATCCACTCGGGGGCCTCAGGGCGGCTGATACTGCCGATATGTATGCCATCCAAACGTGCAGGAGCA
>JAXFXP010000039.1:0-6385 GCA_034091595.1 Porphyromonas sp. | reverse complement strand
AGCTCTCGCCCGAGGTCTCCTCCGAGGGGTCGGAGTAGCCCCCTACAGAGGTCCTAGACCCACCACTGATCTGAGAAACGCCGAGGGCGAGGACACGCTCGCGCGAGGCTTGGCTCTCTCGTGTAGAGACTATCATACCGGCATAGGGTAAGGCTATGCGCAGTACGGCCACGATATGGGCGAAGGTGTCGTCGTCGATAGAATTGCTAAACTGCTCGGTGTCTACGCCATCGGCAGGACAGATGCGGGGGACGCTGACCGTATGAGGTCCTACGCCATAGACGGCCTCTAAATGCTCGGCATGCATCAGCATCCCTACGAAGTCATACTTATAGGTATTGAGACCAAAGAGTACACCTAGCCCTACATCGTCTATACCGCCCTGCATAGCACGGTCCATAGCCTCGGTATGGTAGTCGTAGTTGCTTTTGGGACCCGTAGGATGTAGGGCTTCGTAGCTAGGGCGGTGGTAGGTCTCCTGAAAGAGGATGTAGGTACCGATACCTGCCTCGTGTAGGAGGCGATAGTTCTCGACCGTAGTGGCAGCGATGTTTACATTCACACGGCGTATAGCCCCGTTGCGATGCTTGATACTGTAGATGGTCTTGATGGACTCTAGGATGTAGTCCATTGTATTGAGTGTAGGGTGCTCGCCCAGCTCTAGGGCTAGGCGCTTGTGTCCCATATCCTGTAGGGCGATAACCTCGGCACGGATGGCTTCTTGGTCTAGTTTCTTGCGCGGAATAGTCTTGTTGGCCAGTTGATAAGGACAGTACACACAGCCATTGACGCAGTAGTTAGACAGGTATAGGGGGGCAAACATCACGATGCGATTGCCGTATATACGTTGCTTGATGGCTCGGGCTATCTGATACATGCGTTCCCTTAGCTTTGGGTCGTGGCACTCTAGTAGCACTGCGGCATCACGATGGCTAAGCCCCTTGCCCTCGGCGGCACGGGCGAGGATTTCCTCGACGATACTAGAGTCTTGGGCGCTCAGCTCCGCCTGCGCTAACGTATCTATTATCTCCTCGTGACAGATAAATTCACCTGCTCTAGGGGAGTTGACATTGTAATTCATATAATCGTAGTATTCTATATCAATGTGTCTCGTTCTTGTATCCCGAATGGACTACTTTAGGGTATCGCCTCGTTGGTGGGATAGTCTGTAGCCAATGCCTGCTAACTGCTCTGCTAGTAAGCCGAGTCCCTCGGCAGCCTCGGCACCGAGGGCAGCTTTGTCGTTGTAGAGCTGATACTTGCTACGCTCTTCGCGTGGCGAGAGGTTAGGCATCACCACATTAGCCCCTGCTAAAATACCCCGTATACGCCCCTCGGGATGCAATGTAGCTAGCGCTGTCGTAGAGGGTATTAGCGCCTTGGGGTGCATCAGGCGGAAGATGGCCAGTAGCTTGAGTGTCAGCTCTAGCGACCCTGCGGCCTCGTCTCGGAAGGGCGTCTGGCGATGGGGCAAGAAAGGTCCGATACCTATCATCTCGGGCTGTAACTCCTCGATGAAACGTATGTCTTGTACGAGGTGCTCTGTCCGTTGCCCAGGGCTACCGACCATAATGCCTGTACCTGTCTGATAGCCGATGGCTTTGAGGGCACGCAGGCAGTCCTGTCGGTGCCGTGCCGAGAGCTCCTGAGGGTGTAGCTGTCCGTAATGCTCGGGGTCGAAGCTCTCGTGGCGTAGCAGATAGCGGTTGGCACCAGCCTCGTAGAAGGCCTCGTAGGCGCTCTGTGGCCACTCGCCCAAGGAGAGCGTGATGGCACAGTCGGGGTAGCGCTGGCGCATCTCCTGTATAAGTGTTACTAGGCGAGGCTCTGTCCAGTACGGGTCTTCGCCTCCCTGCATCACGAAGGTGCGGAAGCCTAGGTCATAGCCGTGGGCACAGCACGCTAGCACATCATCGGCACTGAGTCGATAGCGTGGCACCTCACGGTTGCTCCGTCGGATACCGCAGTAGTAGCAGTCGTTGCGACAGATATTCGTTAGCTCTATGAGCCCACGTATGTAGACCTCACGGCCGTAGTGCTGCTCCCTGAGGTCTCTAGCCAGACGGCACAGCTCCTCGAGCACGGCACTATCCGTACACTCGAGGAGCTGTCTGAGCTGCTCATCACTGAGCGTGCGTGTCGCCCAGAGCTCTTGTATGATATCCTGCATATATGGGGCTTAGTACTCCATATCGGCGTAGCACTCTGTGCGCTTGGCTAGCTCGGCAGCTAGGCGACGCTCGCCCTGTGCAGTGTCGCCATGCGCACAAGGGCCAGTGATACACCCGCCAGGGCAGGCCATCACCTCTATGAACTGCGCTGGGGCCTTCTTGGTCTTGGCTGCTGAGCGCAGTAGGGTAATGCTCTTGCGGTCTATGTCTGAGACGTTGAGCGCAGTGAAGAGCGAAGCCTTGTCCTTGAGATAGGCCTGCACCGAGCGCATCACGCCACCAGCCTGAGCGAAGCCGTGCGCCTCGCGTACAGAGGTAAAGGTAGGCGTGTAGCTAGCCTCTGTCTGCTCGATGGTAATGTCTAAGCCATTGAAGACTGCGGCCAGCTCCTCGAAGGTCATCACATAGTCTACAGCCTCATCGCGCATAGCCTCCTTGCGCTTGGCTAGACAAGGACCAATAAATACAATCTCGGCATCGGGGTGCTGCTCTTTGGCTATGCGTGCTGCGTAGTACATAGGCGAACCCGTATGCGACACGAAGGGCTTAATATCGGGGATGTGCTTCTCCGTTAGCTCGATATAGGCAGGGCAGCAAGAGGTTGTCATAAACTCCTGCCCAGCCTCTAGTTTCTCTAGTAGCTCGTGGGCCTCGTTGCTGATAGTATGCATAGCACCCTGTGCTACCTCTATAACGTCCGCGAAGCCTACTTCCTTGAGTGCTCCGTAGACCTTGTCGATAGTGGTCTTGAACTGTCCGAGGACCGAAGGGGCAGGTATGGCAATCATCTTGCGTCCCGAACGGATACCTTGTAGCACATCGAATACCTGGCTGATCTCGAAGATAGCACCGAAGGGGCAAGCATTCACACACTTACCACAGTAGATACATCTAGACTCGTCGATGCGTTCGATGCCATTCTCGTCCTTCTTGATCGCCTTTACGGGGCAGGCCTCTTCGCAGGGCACGGGTATATAGACGATAGCGTGGTAGGGACAGTTCTTCTGGCATAGGCCACAGCTGATACACTTATCGTGGTCTATCTCGGCCTGACCATTGCGCTTAAAGAAGACAGCATCCTTGGGGCAGTTGGTATAGCATCCCTGAGCTACACAGCCCTTACACAGGTTGGTAACCTCGTAGTTTACCTGTACGCAGGAGGAGCAAGCCTCGTCGATAACGCAGAGTAGATTGTCTTTGCTGAGCTGCTTACGCTCGAGGGCATTCTTGGCATAGTGCGAGAGTGGGTCTAGCTCGTCCTGCTCGTCGCTCATATCGTAGCCAAGCAGGGGCAGGGATTTATACTTCCAGACGATGCGCTCCTTATGGATACAGCAGCGACCACGAGGCTTGGCGAGTCTCGGGCTGAAGCGCAGTGGTACACGGTCTATCTCCTCGACAAGAGATTCAGCCTTCCATAGTCGTACTAGCTCGGCCATTAGGCGGTGTCGTACAATCATTACGTTGTTATTGAACGCCATACTAAGGGGTGTTGAATATTGCAGGTAAAACGTTTAAGTGCGATGGGATGGCAGACGACTGATGAAGCTCTGCCACCCAATTGGCTACAAAATTATTTAATTATGCGGACATCTGCAAGTACTCAGCTATATAAGGCGTAAATAAACTAGGGGCTCCTGTGGTATCATACACCACAGGAGCCCCTAGTTTGCATCGCTAAGGTGGCTACTGTTTATCTACACGGTCGGTAAACAAGAAGAGGCGGTCGCCAGGGCGTACCTTCTCTGGGACGGGTAGGGAGCATAGCTGACCTTTCTCTACACGTTCTACGGGGTCTAGCTCTAGGCGTAGCTCTGGAACATCGAAACGTACGATGCCTGTCGTTGGCCCAGTGATGAGTAGCTCATCGCCTACGGATAGCTGTCCGCTCTCTATCTGCACCTCAGCTACACCTATCTTGCTGAAGTACTTGGTAACCTTGCCAATACCGACCTTCTGCTTGGTGGCAGAGGAGCCGTAGTTGGGCGTCCACTCGCCGAGGCGCTTACCTAGATAGTAGCCATCCCAGAAGCCACGGTTGAAGACCTCACCGAGACGCTCGTCCCAGCGCTGCACTGCCTCGGCATCAAACTTACCCGCTAGCCAGCTATCCATAGCCTCGCGATAAGAGCGCACTACGGCATCTACATACTCGGGGCCACGGGCGCGTCCCTCTATCTTGAGGACACGAACGCCTGCGTCCAGCATCTTATTGAGGAAGTGGATGGTTTTGAGGTCCTTGGGGCTCATGATGTACTCATTGTCAATCTCGAGCTGCGTGCCTGTCTGCTTGTCGGTAACGATGTATGAGCGACGACACTGCTGGTTGCAGGTACCACGGTTGGCGCTTTTGTCTTGGTTGTGTAGGCTGAGGTAGCACTTGCCCGATACGGCCATACAGAGCGCCCCGTGGGCAAACATCTCGATACGTATAGGCTTGCCCATAGGCCCTACAATAGGCTCCTCTAGGATAGCCTTGTGTATCTTGGCTACCTGCTCCATATTCAGCTCACGAGCTAGGACAACGACATCGGCAAACTGAGCATAGAAGCGTAGAGCCTCTACGTTGGTGATATTGAGCTGTGTGGATAGATGTACCTCTACTCCTATCTGGCGGGCGTAGAGCATAGGTGCTACATCGGCTGCTATGATGGCGGATACCTGAGCTTCCTTGGCCGAGTCTATGATCTTGCGCATCAGCTCCAGATCCTCGTCGTACATAATAGTGTTTACCGTGAGGTAGCTCTTGACCTTGTGCTCCCGGCATATATCTGCGATGCGAAAGAGGTCCTCTGTCGTGAAGTTATTAGCACTCTTGGAACGCATATTCAGCCCTTCGATTCCGAAATATATCGAGTCTGCTCCTGCGTTGATGGCTGCCATAAGGGACTCATACGAGCCTACGGGCGCCATTATTTCAAAGTCCGAACGATTGTACATTTAATAATTAACTAGTTAAGAGCGGGCTTGTCAGAGATTCGCCTGCAAGACTATAAGCGTCTAAGTCCTCCTTTTGTTTGCTAGGAGGGATATAAAAAGAATACTACCTCGCTCTCCCGAGCCAGGTAGTATAATGGATTTATCACTTAAACGGTTTACTATTTACAGAGAGGATACCCGAGCCCAGCTCAAATACTACTCTTATCTATTGCAAAGGTACTGCCACCTATAGCCTCCCCCAATACCTAAAGGTGAGTATATTAGCTCTGCAGGCTACCTATTAATAATGAGTAGTGCTAGTTTACTTGGCTGAGGAGCTCCTCTACTTGTGGTAGTAAGGCCGTTTTTTCGTCATTGAGTAGGATGTGGTCGGCCAACTCTCGCATAGCCTCCTCGCTCATCTGTGCTGCTATACGCTGTCTGATAGCTGCCTCTGTGCTGCCATCGCGTCGTATGGCTCGTGCTATACGTAGTTCCAATGGGGCACTTACGAGTACAACGCTATCGACACGTTCGCGCAGGCCCTCAGAGTCCAGTAGGATAGCGCTCTCTATGGCTACTAGACGATGCCCCTCAGCAGCCTGTTGCGCTTTCCAGCGGTCTATATCAGCTCGTACTGCAGGATGAACAAGAGCATTTACTGCCTCCAGTAGTGTATGGTTACCAAAGATCTGTTCGGCTAGGTAAGCTCGGTCTAGTCGGCCAAACTCGGTAGCGTATAGACGCTCTCCACAGAGGGCTATCATAGCACGGCGCAGGTCTTCGTCTTCGTTATAGAGCGCTTTGGCACGCTGATCGCAGTCGTATACGGGTATACCGAGTACCGCCAAGATGCGAGCCACGATGCTCTTGCCACTGCCGATACCCCCCGTTAGCCCTAGAGTTTTCATGGCTTTACCTCCTTGACAAACTGTACTATATCTGGCGATACTCGGTAAGAAACCACCCAGTCTGGGCGCTCACTGAGTACGACGCTCATTTCCTCACTGCCAGCTTTGACTTTGGCGAAGTCTACCGTCAGGCGGAGCATATCTTCGTTGAGGTCATTGAAGCGTGCTCGGGGCAGTGTGACAAGTACATTCGCTTGCCCAGGTAAGGGTGTCACTTTGTAGCCCTCTGGTTCGTTTATGACGTCTATGGGTAGGATGAAAGTTTGCTGAGTGAGCTCTACGAGCTTGATTTGGAGGCGTACTCGTCTAATATCGCTGTATAGTTGCTTGCTGATGTTTAGGGGTACCTCACGGTCTATATCCTTCGTTACGAGGCTGTCTTGC
>JAXFXP010000038.1:0-5882 GCA_034091595.1 Porphyromonas sp. | reverse complement strand
ATTACAAAGTCGTAAGGCGGGAAGATGAAACGGTTCGTCCAGCCCTCGAAAGGCTTCAGGTGTCTATCCGTACCACTCGAAGACTCCATAGCACGCATAGTAGCTGCACCTATTACACAGACCTTTTTGCCAGCATCTACTGCTTTGTTTACCACTTGGCAACATTCGTTCGTGATAAGTAGTTGCTCACTTTCCATACGATGCTTCGTTAGGTCCTCCACATCTATTGGACGATAGCTACCAAGCCCGTGGTAAACAGTCAAGAAAGCCTTATGGATATCTCGTATCTCCATACGCTTGAGTAGCTCACGACTAAAGTGTAAGTTTGCTGCTGGTGCTACTACAGCCCCTTCGTTGCGTGCGAAGAGCGTCTGATAGCGATCCACATCATCTTCGTTGGGCTTGCGGGTAATATACTCCGGTAGCGGTGTTTCGCCGAGAGCAAATAGTGCCTGACGAAACTCTTCGTGCGTACCATCATAGAAAAAGCGAAGCGTACGCCCACGCGAGGTTGTATTATCGATTACTTCCGCCACAAGGCTCTCATCGTCTCCAAAGTAGAGCTTATTGCCGATACGTATCTTACGTGCTGGGTCTACTAACACATCCCAGAGCTTAAACTGGCTATTGAGCTCACGCAGTAGGAACACCTCTATCTGTGCACCAGTCTTCTCCTTATTGCCATATAGACGTGCAGGGAACACTTTAGCGTCATTGAAAACGAAGACATCATCTTTGCTAAAGTATTCGATTATATCCTTAAAGATGCGATGCTCGATAGTTCCCTTAGCTCGGTCTAACACCATCAGACGCGATTCATCACGAAAGCGTGCTGGCGTCTGTGCAATTAGTTCGTCTGGGACATCTAGCTTAAATTGTGATAGCTTCATATATTATGTTACTTTATTCGTTCGTTAATCTCTGCCTTTACAACGTGAGTGGCGAGCCACTCGGGCAATTCCTCTAGCGTAATACAGTCCTCGATGCGTGCCTCGCCCACCTGTGTACGCTCTAGGCTCGTGAGGTAGCCCCCCGAGCCAAGAGCTACTCCTAGGTCTCTAGCCAATGAGCGGATATAGGTGCCTTTGCCACAAACGATGCGCAGCCTAAGATCAGGCAGCTTACACTCTAAGAGCTCTATCTCGTGTATGGTGATACGCTTACTGCTCAGCTCTACCTCTTTGCCCTGTCGGGCTAGGTCATAGGCTCTATTGCCCTCTACTTTACAAGCCGAGAATATTGGCGGTACCTGATCTATCTCTCCGATGAAACTACAGAGAGCTGTACGCACAGCTTCCTCTGTGATATGCTCTGTAGGGAAAGTAGCATCGACCTCGCTCTCCATATCACAGGTAGGAGTAGTGGCCCCGAGGCGAATACCTGCGATGTATTCTTTGACACCTCGCTGCAACTCCTCTATGCGCTTGGTATGCTTGCCCGTGCACAGGATCATCACACCAGTAGCTAGAGGATCAAGCGTACCAGCATGGCCAACCTTGAGCTTCTTGAGACCAATGTGAACACAAGCCTCATAACGGAACTTATTGACCAGGCTAAAACTCGTCCAGGTTAAGGGCTTATGCATATACAGCGTGAAGCCCTCGCGCAAATCTATTGGTCCTTGTACTCCCTTCATCTAGTCGAGCTGTAGTGGCACCCCTGCCAACATTAGGATAGCGAATAGCACGGCCAATACAATGCGATAATATCCGAAAGCACGGAAACCATACTTGCTCACAAAGCCGATGAAGTACTTGATAGCTGCTAGAGCGACAAGGAAGGCTACTACATTACCAGCCAACAAGACTTGCCAATTGTCCTGGAAGATCTCTATCCCATAGTCGGAATACAGCTTGTAGCCCTTGTACAAGGTAGCTCCAAACATCGTGGGTATCGCTAAAAAAAACGAAAACTCCGCAGCTTGCGCACGCGTCAGCCCCTGCTGCATGCCCCCGAAAATGGTCGCCATAGAGCGAGACACACCTGGTATCATAGCTATACACTGGAAGAAGCCTATAGCCACAGCTCGCTGTGGCGTTACACGCTGTGGTTTATCATTCACAAGACGCTTATCTAGGTATATCATAGTGACACCTCCGACGAAGAGTGTAGCTACCACTACCCATAGATTGCCTAGCAAAGACTCTATATAGTCATCTAGGAGGAAGCCCAATACGGCAGCAGGCAAAAAGCCGATAAACATTAGCACATAGAGGTTCAGTCCCGAGAGACCGTCTTCACGTGGTGTAGGCTCCGAGACCCCTCGGATAGCAAAGGGGATAAAACGACGCCAATAATAACAAAGTACGGAGAGGATAGCCCCGAACTGTATCATCACGGTAAAGGCCTTGGTAAAAGCTGTACTATGCACGCCCAGTACGCCCTGGGTGAGCATCATGTGCCCCGTAGAGGAGATGGGTAAAAACTCCGTCAGGCCCTCTACTATGGCTATGATTATGCTCTCTACTACTGTCATGACTTCTTACTTTATAGACTTATCTTTACCCTTGTACAAGAGAGCGAAAATCATCAGGATAAAACCTGATGTACAGATAAGCGGAGCTACACGAATGCGCTGAGGCGAAAAGATTTCGTCATTGAAGACATTTGGGTCGCTAGAGCCGCCCCCACTCATCACCACAAATCCTGCTATTATCAGCACGATGCTCAGTGCCATCAGCAGATAGTTGGTCTTATTATATAACATAGTTACGTTGGATGTTTTGCTAGAATAGCTAGATGGATAGGTAGCTTAGATTAAATGAATGCGGCTACCATCCATGCGGATATAACGTTGAGTAGCACGATAAGAGGCCGAGCCACAGGCCACAAGAGCAAAGAGCAGTAGCCCGACTATAGCCCCGAGCACATACCGAGGGTCCAGCATAGAGGAGATAGCACTCCCTAGGCTTAGCTCTACAGCATAGACGGCTAGAGATAGCATCCCTAGAGCCACAATAGATGCCACTGTGGCATCTACTAAGCTACGCCAGACAAGTGGGCGGCGAATAAACCAGGGTGTAGCCCCCACAAGCGTCAGCGTACGTATCTTCAAACGCTCGGCATAGATACCAAGGCGTGTGGTATTATTGATCTGTATTAGCGTAAATATCACCTGTAGAAGCAATACCCCCCACAAAACCCACTCTATGGAAGTAATATTTCTATTCATCTTAGATAGTTGCTCGCTCTGTTGCTCCCCTAGTCCTGCTGCATCTAAGCCCAAAGCGGTGAGCGCTGTTTGCAGCTGCTTCAGACTGTCCACCTGCAGATAGTCCGCTGCTATATTGATACGAATAACAGGGGACAATGGATTATACCCCAGTAGCTCACGTGGGTCTTCGCCTAGACGTGGTATAATCTGCTCAAGTGCCTGGTCTGCACTGATGTATTGCTGCTTAGCAATACCCTTGATCTGTGGCAACTCGCGAGCCAATAGCTGATAGCTCTCAGCCGTATAGCCTGCAGGAAGCTCTATATCGAATGTTAATTGCTCTTTGACTTCTCTCTCTACTCCTGAAGCTAAGATGCGGATAAGCGCTATCGCACCTAGTAAGAATAGCGTTACGGATAATGCCCCGATAGAGGCTACTCTCATTTGCCCGAGGGAACGCTTTTTACGACTCTTGGATGCCGACATATATCTCTGTATGGTTGTATCTATTCTATCTACTTTCGCTATACAATCACAGGAATGCTATAGATACAGCATCCCCAATTTGCTCGCAAAAGTACAAACAATCTATCATATATCCGATACGCCAGGGCAAGTACATCTAGGCTCCCCTAGGCTCCGAAGCTAGTAGATGATGGCCCTAGAGGCAGCTAAATCTGGTACCGGTAGAACCTTTAGTGAGTATCAATTGTGTACTCTGACACAGGTGTTTGACCCCATTACATAGCCCCATTGAGAGGCCCCCTAGGACACAGCAGTTAGAGCCTTCATCTACGATTTTCGCCCCCTCTTATTAGAGCCTCTCCAAGCCCCAATACTAAGGGCTAAAAGTTTTAGTACTGAAACAGAGAGCCACATCTGATAGAGGTCGTGGCGACTACGATACCCCCTCTCTCTTGACATCCCCCCAAAGCTATCCCCTGCCCTACTCCTATTAAGAACAAGACAGGGGACAACTGCTAGTAAAATCCACTGCTAGACTTTACGCAAAAGACGGTAAAACCAAAGATTAATCAGAGCATACTCACCTGCAGCAAAGAGGAAGTAAGCACGGATAAAGGCATCAAAGTCTAGTCGGGGAGCTAGCAAAAAGATAAAACTCAATTCGCTCCCTAGACGCAGTAATTGTATCAACATATAGCTGCGCTGGCGACGCAGGACGTCTGGAATGAAGTTGAAGATATAATTCATAGACTCCATCAGCAAGAAAGGTATCATCCAGGGGATTAGTTGCCCTAGTAGCGTCCACTCCTCGCCTAGGACCAAAGCCACTAGTGGCTCAGCTACCCAGGGTGTTATGATAGCGGCCAGTACTGCCCCAAGACTTAAGCGCAGAAACATCCGCCACATATCCCCACCGAAATACCGCCCCTCAGCTCTAGCCTCCACTAGGCGGCGTGCATAGACACGGCTGGTAGCATCCGAATAAACCTGTACAGGACGACGCGTTATCATATAGAGCATAGTGATGATACCTATCTCTTCCATTCGATAAAAGTTTGGTAGCATCATGGCCAAGATATTGGTAATGAGCATTGCAATCGTTACCATCCAGGTCGTATACTTAGGGAAAGAGCGATAGTGATAGGCGACCACCCTTAAGCGATGATAACTAACCCCTCTCAGCCAAGCCTCTCGCTGACGCAGGCCGAGCCATGCACAGGCGATGCCCGTACCGCTATTAAAAGCGATTGCGAAGCCCCAAACGCCTAGCGCATACCATCCACAAACGACCTTGAGACAATTATTGACGTAGCCCTGTAGCAGAGCTGCTATACTGATGCTCCCATATTTGGCCCGTGCATTGGCATTAGCAGCCAGCACAGCATACAGACCCGAGCTACAGACCGTCAGCGGAATGATGAATAGGTATGGGATAGCTGGAGCATAGCTAGTAGTGGCTAGGAAAGGTGGAGCTACAAGGCAGAGAATAGACAATACGAGCGTCAAGCCTAGGCAAAGACTTATGCCCAAGATGCGCAGTAGCTGTAGGCGATGGCCACTACGGGCCACAAGTGCGGCTTGATCGTAGCGCATAGCTGCCAGTGGTGTGAGCAAGCCCACCACACTCATCAGCATACCCAATATGCCATAGTCCGCCCGAGTATAGAGTCTACTGAAAAGCGGGAGTAGAGCGAAGCCTATAATCTGTACTGCTGTTACGGAGGCTAGTAGTTTTAGTAGATTCTTCCAGTTGTGCACGTGGTGATAACATAAGTAAAGACCGTTGCACCGACACTCCACACCATAGGGCGGGCCCTAGTGCAAGTAGCCGTGCAACGGTCTGTAATTATTGGAGGTCTTAGTCTCTGATGAGCGAACGAATATTCTCGATCAGGAGAGAGAGGGCTACGGGGTTGAATCCACCCTCGGGTATGATGATATTCGCGTAGCGCTTACTAGGCTCGATAAAATCTCGATGCATTGGCTTTACAGTCGAGAAGTACTGCTTGAGGACAGAGTTCATATCTCGCCCACGCTCCTGCACATCACGCACTAGGCGGCGTGCCAAGCGTACATCGTCATCGGTATCTACAAAAACCTTCATATCCATCAGATCACGTAGCTGCTTATTCTCGAGAATCAAGATACCATCTAGGATGATCACATGTGCTGGCTGCACCGTTACAGTCTGCTCTAGGCGGTTATGCTCCGTGAACGAATAGACAGGACGCTCTATAGCTTCACCACTTTTTAGCTTAAGTAT
>JAXFXP010000037.1:0-9802 GCA_034091595.1 Porphyromonas sp. | reverse complement strand
ATACACTCCCGGGCACTCACCTGTATACAATCAGTCAGTCTCTAGTGAATAATCGTTCTGCTATAGAGTAACCATTTGGCAAGCTAATAGGCGGGCAAATAGCGACCTATTAGGTGGAGGAGCGGGCACTTATTGACTGATGAATTTAAAGCCGTTGGGACGGAGGGCACAATAATCACTAATGCTTACCTTTGTATCACGTTAAAGGAAACTAATAAACCACAGTTAGTGTATGAAGAACATCCAACTACTACAGCATCCCGAGTTCACAAACCTCAGCCTCTATGAAGCTATTGAGGAAGGTATCTACCGCAAACTAGACGATACAGACGACAGCTGCTACCGCCTAGCCCTATCCTATGTCGAGGAAGAAGGAGATGAGGACGGCTACCCAATGGAGGACATTCTGGACCGCTACAGCCTCTATATCTCGGACTTCGTAGAGCATGCCCTAGAGGGAGAAGCTGTGATTCTGGCAGGCACCCTAGAAAGCCTGCGCAATGCCAAGTATATCATCGGTAAACATGTCTACAACAGGCCCTTCTTTGGAGAGGATGGGCGCGAATACGTTGATCTCGTTATCGAGGAATAACAAGTAGACTAACGGCATCAGAGTATAGGCCCCGACGGTGAGGTGTAAGGTCGACCTCTAAACGGTCCACGCAGTAGCGCCGAGCCCCAGCTTGCTCCTCTAAGGCAAAATGCCTAACTTTGTCTAAGTGTTTCACATAGAAAATCAAGAACTATGAGATATAGTCAAACATCGATTCCTGGGCTGTGGCTCATCGAGCCTGCAGTACTCCGTGACGAACGTGGGCATTTCCTAGAGACCTTTAGGCGAGAGGACTTTGCTATGAACATCGGGGCACTCGACGTAGTGCAGGAAAACGAGTCGCGCTCTCGACGAGGCGTGCTACGTGGTCTACACCTACAGACAGGTGAGCATGCCCAAGCCAAACTAATCCGCTGCGTAGAGGGAGAAGTACTGGATGTAGCCGTAGACCTGCGCCACGGCTCCCCCACCTTCGGACAGCACATCTCTATGATCCTCTCGTCCGAAAATCATCGTCAGTTATTCGTGCCACGCGGTTTTGCCCACGGATTCCTTACCCTGAGCGAGTATGCTACCATCCAATACAAGGTAGACAATGCCTACAACGCTAGTAGCGAGTGTAGTCTGCGCTATGACGACCCCGCCCTCGGTATCAATTGGCAGGTGGAGGGCACCGAGGATATGCCTTTCGTACTCTCGCGCAAGGACCTTGAGGGTATCAGCTTCGAGCTCTATAAGCGTCAGCACCTATTCCGTAACTAAACATCAACGAAATAAAATCACAAAGCACTTATGGTTAAACCAACATTAGTGGTACTAGCGGCCGGTATGGGTAGCCGCTATGGAGGTCTCAAGCAGCTCGACGGACTAGGTCCATCTGGCGAAACGATTATGGACTACTCTATCTACGATGCTATACGAGCAGGCTTCGGTAAGGTAGTATTCATCATCCGCAGCACTTTCGAGCAAGACTTCCGAGAGAAGATACTCTCCAAATACGAAGGACGTATCGCTGTCGAGGTGGTATTCCAGGAGATGGATAAGCTGCCCGCAGGCTTCAGCGTGCCTGAGGGTAGAGAAAAGCCATGGGGTACCAACCATGCTGTGATGATGGCCAAGGAGGCTGTACAGGAGCCCTTCGCGGTCATCAACGCAGACGACTTCTATGGTCGCAGTGGCTTCGCCGTCCTCGCAGAGAAGCTCCGTAGCCTGGCAGGTGGCACCAACAAGTACTGCATGGTTGGCTACCGTGTAGGTAACACACTTAGCGAGAGTGGTAGCGTGGCTCGTGGTGTATGCGAGGTGGACGACAAGGGCTTCCTAACAGGAGTGGTCGAGCGTACTGCCATAGAGCGCAATGCTGAGGGTAAGATTGCCTTCACGGACGAAAACGGGCAGGAGCAAATCCTCGGTGAGAATACACCCGTATCGATGAATATGTGGGGCTTCACTCCTGATTACTTCGCACACTCAGACGCTCAGTTCGCAGACTTCCTAACAGCCAATGCAGGCAACCTCAAAGCCGAATACTTCATCCCTCTAGTGGTAAACAAGCTAGTCAAAGATGGTACCGCTACCTGCGAAGTATTGGACACCCCCGACCAGTGGTTCGGTGTAACCTATGCAGCAGACCGCGAGGGTGTCGTTGAGAAAATCAATGCCTTGGTAGCGGCCGGCGAATATCCCAACAAGTTATTCAACTAAACCTTATGAAAGCACTAAAGTATGCAGGGCTCGCCTGCTTGGCCAGCCTCGCAATGTCTTGCAATCCTAAGCCCACGAGCGATGCTGGTAGTCCGGCCATCGACTTCACCGCTATGGATACGGCTATAGCTCCTACGGCCGACTTCTACCAGTACGTCAATGGCAACTGGATAAAGAATAACCCACTCAAGCCAGCATACAGCCGCTACGGCTCTTTCGACATCCTACGAGATAGCTCTATAGCTCAGGTACGTGCTATCGTAGAGGGGCTTGGTACGGACCTCAAGAAGGGGACCAACGAATACCGTATCGCCACACTCTACCAGCAGGCCATGGACAGCATTAGCCGCAACAACGCTGGCGCCAAGCCTATCCTAGAGGATCTGCGTGCTATCGAGGCTATCAAGAGTAAAGAGGAGCTAACGGCATACGCTGCCAAGCAAGACCAAGAGTATGGCGATGGCACCCTATTCAATAGCTACGTGGCTGCTGATGATAAAAACAGCACGATGAACATCCTGCACCTTTATCAGAGTAGCCTAACGCTCGGTCCACGCGACTACTATCTAGAGAATGACGAGTCTATGCAAAAGATCCGCACAGCATATGTGGCGTACCTAGAGCAAATCCTCAAGCTCGCTGGGTATGCCGAGACTGATGCTAAGCGTATAGCAGCCAATACGCTCAAGATAGAGACCGAGCTAGCACACATCGCCTACTCTCAGGTAGAGCTACGAGATGCCAACCGCAACTACAATATGCTCTCTGTAGTAGACTTCGCCAAAGCAAACAAGGGCTTCGATTGGCAAGCTTACTTCACTCAGCGAGGTCTCAAGTTGGATAAGATCAACTTTGGGCAGCTAGACTTCTTCCGCAAGTTCGACGCATGGTTCGCTACCGTGTCTCTTGATGAACTCAAGGACAAGCTCGTAGCTAACGCTATCAACGGCTCTGCCTCGGCCCTAAGCGACGAATTCGAACAGGCTAAGTTTGACCTATTCGGCCGTACAATTAGTGGCAAGAAGGAGATGAAGCCCCGCTGGGAGCGCAGCATTGGCGTCGTAGATGGTGTCCTCGGCGAAGCCATCGGTAAGGTTTATGTAGAGAAGCACTTCAGCCCTGAGGCTAAGGAGCGTATGCTAACGCTTGTCGGCAATCTACAGAAAGCTCTTGCCAAGCGTGTAGAAGGCCTCAGCTGGATGAGCCAGGCAACGAAGGAGAAAGCCCTAGCTAAGCTAAACAACTTCACCGTCAAGATTGGTTACCCCGACAAGTGGAAAGACTACTCGGCACTAGCTATCGATAAGGAGAAGAGCTACTACGAGAATCTCAAGGCGGTAGCACGTTTCGCTCAGGCCGACAACCTAAAAGACCTAGGCAAGCCTGTAGATCGTAGCCGTTGGCTGATGAACCCTCAGGAAGTGAACGCCTACTATATGCCTACTACGAATGAGATATGTTTCCCTGCCGGGATACTACAGCCTCCGTTCTTCAATATGAACGCAGACGACGCTGTAAACTACGGTGCTATCGGAGTGGTGATCGGCCATGAGATGACCCACGGCTTCGACGACCAGGGGGCTCAGTTCGACAAGGATGGTAATATGAACAACTGGTGGACGGATGAGGATGCCGCTAAGTTTAAGGCTTCTACACAGCTACTTGTAGCCCAGTTCTCTGCCAATGAAGTAGCTCCTGGAGTCTTCGCTAATGGCGAGCTAACGCTCGGCGAGAACATCGCAGACCAAGGCGGTCTAGCTGTGGCATTCGATGCTATGAAAATGGCCCTCGGCACTAAGAGTGATAAGATCGACAATCTAACACCCGAGCAGCGTTTCTTCATCGCTTACGCCCGTCTATGGGGGCAGAATATCACCGAGCAGGAGATACTACGCCTCACAAAGATAGACCCACATAGCCTCGGCAACCTACGTGTTAATCAGGCGCTCAAAAACATTACGCCTTTCCACGAGGCCTTCTCTACGAAGCCTGGAGACAAGATGTACCTAGAGCCAGAGAAACGTATCGTGGTGTGGTAATATCCCCTACCTTAGAGCCTGTTCGACAGACCTAAGGACGGACAAACAGATGAGCGCCCCGAGGACTTTTCCTCGGGGCGCTCATCTGTTGTATGCTCAGGCTTCAGCGCTTGGCTTAGACACTTTAGTTTACTGCCCCTCCTCCTGTGTAGAGCTAATAGCCATCCCCTGAGGGCCTGGAGCTAAGGCTGATTGACGCTCCTGTAGGTAGCGCCAATGCTTGCGAGGATTGCCGTAGATAAGATATTTGCTTAGGAAGAAATACTTGTAGTCGAATATACCCTCATAGTCTGGTCCAATGAGCCGATGAGGTGTATCCGGCTCCAGCTCTAGCTGTCTGCGTATCGCATAGGAATAGACCGAGGGACCCGTCAGAGCATGGATATTGTGCGGGAAGCGTCCCCTCTCGATATTCTGTACGATCGTGCTCAGCGTACGCCTTAGGAACGGGTGGCCAGCCTCGTAGACCATAGCCCACTGGGCATAATGTATGCGCGTGGACTTTTCGAGAGATAGTATTGCTTTATCATCTGACTCAATATAATCGTCTAGACGTACACATATCTTGGCATCTAGGTCTAGATATACCCCACCCTTTTTGTATAAGATAGCATAGCGGAAAAAGTCCGCTTTAGCGGCACCTATCCGTAAACGTTTGTAGGCCTCATAGACCCTAGGAGAAAACTCTGTGCGAATAAAGGCATCGACACGTTCGTCATCATAGAACTCGTAAGTGTACTCTTTATTCTTGCGCAGAAACCACCATCGATAGAGACGTGTTATCCAGGGAACATTCGTCGTTCGGAAGGTCTGATAGATTACCTTAGGTATCGCCATAGATTGTAGGAGCGAGGCTTCGATATACAGAGAGAAAGTAGCTTACCAGCTTTTGAGGGCAACGAGTACAACCACCAGCAAGGCCAAGAAGAATACATTGCGAGCCGTCTGTGCTAGTACCTTATTAAGCTCTACTCCGGTAGAAAGCTGCAGAGCCTTATAAGCTCGGAAAAAGAGCGCCCCATAGAGAATAAGTATCCACATACCCGTAGCCGTGTATAGTGGGTAAAGGAGCAACATACTCATCATACCACAGCACAGATACAGACGAGGTGCAAAGTCGCGCCCCATACGTACTATCAGCGTGCGTTTGCCCACCTGAGCATCCTCCTCTACGTCTCTATAGTTATTGACAACAAGGATATTAACACTCGCCAGCCCCATTGCAGTAGCGAGCAGATAGAGGCTAGGCTCGTAGTAGATGCCTGTGAGGACATAGTAGCTCGTTATGACCGGTACCCAGCCAAAGAATACTAACACTGCTAGATCTCCTAGTCCCAGATATGATAGTGGCATAGGGCCACCCGAGTAAGCAAACAGCCCGAGAATGACGAAGAGGCCTACCAAGGCCAAGCTCCAGCTCGTCAGTGCCATTACCGCTACACCAGCAGCGACCAGCACCAGTAGAACGAGGGCCAACAGTATGGCGACCTCCCACTCTCCTATCAAGCCCTTGCTAAGCGGGCGCAACGGTCCCTGTCTAGCCTCTGTATCAGCCCCTTTGCGATAGTCTATTAGGTCGTTAGCAACATTACTAGCGATCTGTGCCGAGACTGCTATTAGGGCCAGCAAGGCTGCCAGCACCCAGTCGCTATAGCCTTGGGCATAGGCGTAGGCCACAGCCACTATAATAGGGCTAAGCCCCGAGAACAGGGTCTTGGGGCGTAACAATCCTATATATATACTGAGTCGGGATATTTGCTCGGGCATCGTACGCTTTACTTTTTGACAAAGAGATGGCTGCTGAGTGCCTTCAGCGCATTGCGCTTCTGCCCCGATTTGATAAGTACCGCCATATTGTAGTCGCTACCACCGTAGGTCGCCATATAGAGAGGTATCCCTGAGAGTGCCTCAAGTATCTGAGCCTCGAAACCTACATTATCTGCCTCTAGGTCTCCTACCACGCAGACCGTCGTCATGCCACTCTCTACACTAACGGTCCCGAGGACACGTAGCTCCGCTAGCAAGGCCTCACTAAGGCGTGCCTCCTCGATAGCGAAAGAATAAGCGACCTCCGAAGACGAAGTCATATCGACCGGTATGCAGTAGCGCTCTAGGCAAGCGAAAAGCTTACCCATGAAACTGTATGAGGTCAGCTGGTGATTGCTACGCACACGCAGCATAGCCATGTCGTCCTTGGCTGCTACGGCCTTGATCTTGTCCTTATCCGTGTCTGTAGAGATGAGGGTCCCTGGTGCTTCGGGTGCTAAGGTATTCAGTAGACGTACAGGCACTCCCCGCTTGGCGGCAGGCACGATACAGGTCGGATGCAGTATCTTCGCCCCAAAGTAGGCTAGCTCCTGAGCCTCCTCGAAGCGTAGGATGCGTACGGGCTCTGTAGCATCGACGACGCGAGGGTCGTTGTTGTGCATCCCATCGATATCCGTCCAGATCTGTATCTCGCTACTCTGCAGAGCAGCACCGATAAGAGTGGCCGTATAGTCGCTCCCCCCACGCTGCAGATTGTCTATATCCCCGAAGGCGTTACGACAAATATAGCCCTCGGTAATGAATAGCTTTACCTCTGGGTTTTGCTGCGCTAGGATACGCCCAAGGTGCTCCTCGATATACTGTAGATCTGGCTCGGCATTTTTGTCCGTTCGCATATACTCCAGGGCTGGTAGACCTGCGGCCTTGATGCCTCTATCAGCCAGGTGTCCGAGCATCATAGCGGTGCTGAGTAGCTCCCCCCGAGCCAAGATACTCTTCTCATCAAAAAGCGTAAAGTGTTCGCTGTAGCAGAGCTGCTCTAGGAAGAAAAAGGTCTCATTGACCATCGTCCAGCTACGGTCATAGCTAGCCTTTTCTGGGAAAAGCTTCTTCGTCTCTTCCTCGTACTTACGCTTGAGCTTAGTAAGCATTATCAAGGCCTCATGACGATGCTTGAGGACCAGCTGACGGCTGATCTCTACCAAGGTGTTCGTTGTACCAGACATCGCTGATAGCACGACTATCTTGGGCTCATCTATTGCCGTTATCAGGTCGGCAACGTGGCAGATACGTTCGGCCGAACCGACTGATGTACCACCGAATTTTAGGATCTTCAAGGGATAGTATTGTATTAGAGTGGTTAAATCTCAATAACACGTGCAGGGTAACGCTCTAGGACGATTGGGTTGTGCGTGGCCATCAGTACTGCCGAGCCATGCTCCTCGGCAAGCTTGTGTAGTAGGGCCACGACATGCAGCCCACTCTCGGGGTCTAGGTTGGCGGTTGGTTCGTCCGCTAGTATCAGGCGAGGCTCCCCGAGCATAGCACGGGCTATGGCTACACACTGCTGCTCACCGCCAGAGAGCTCACTCGGATATTTGTATCCTTTATTACGGAGCCCTACCTGCTCTAGTGCTTGCTCGATACGTTCGCGTCTATCTCTCTCCCCCTTGTATCCCCAGGCCCGCAGTACGATATCTAGATTCTCGTAGGCTGTGCGGTCTGGTAATAGCTGGAAGTCCTGAAAGATAATCCCGAGCTTGCGCCTTAGCTCTTGGCGCTTACGGTCCTTGAGCCTGCGTAGCTCGTAGCCCAATACCTGACACTCCCCTTCGTCTATAGGGCTCTCACCGTAGATACTTTTGAGGAGGGTACTTTTCCCCGCACCTACAGCCCCTGTCAGGTAAACAAATTCGCCCGCACGCAGCTCTAGGTCAAACTGCGAAAAGACAATATTTTCGTTCCTACAGATACGTGCTTGCTTGTATGATAGTATGGTCTCTTGTTCCATCTTTTATTCCTTATCTAGCTTACAAAGATACTAATAATACAGCGTTGAGCACCGTAGCTTTGGCCAACCAAATGATTAGGGCAGACCGTATGGAATTATCACAGTTCCACACAGTCCGCCCTATCTAGACGAGAGTAAAATCTAATACTACTCTATATTCTCACGAAGCATCGCTGCTACCTCGTCATTGATCAGCTGAGCGAAAGACTCTACGCTGAGGGTACCGACATCGCCAGCACCTTGCTTGCGTACGCTCACCTCGCCTTGCTCGGCTTCCTTCTCCCCTACGATAAGCATATAGGGGATACGCTTGAGCTCATTGTCTCGTATCTTACGCCCAATCTTTTCGTTGCGGTCATCGACCTGCACACGTATATCTTGGGCATTGAGCTTGCTTGCTACAGAATAGGCATAATCGTTAAACTTCTCGCTAATCGGTAGAATAACGACTTGGTCGGGCGTTAGCCACAGCGGGAACTTACCTGCTGTATGCTCTATCAAGACGGCCACAAAGCGTTCCATAGAGCCGAAAGGCGCACGGTGAATCATCACAGGGCGGTGCTTCTTGTTATCCTCGCCCGTATACTCTAGGTCGAAGCGCTCTGGTAGATTGTAGTCGACCTGGATAGTACCCAGCTGCCAGCGACGCCCTAGAGCATCCTTGACCATGAAGTCTAGCTTAGGGCCATAGAAGGCCGCCTCGCCATACTCGATGACTGCAGGGAGCCCCTTCTCTTTGCAAGCCTCAATGATGGCCTGCTCTGCACGCTCCCAGTTCTCTTCACTACCGATGTACTTATCGCGATTAACTTTATCCCGCAGAGAGATCTGAGCCTCGAAGTTCTGGAAATCAAGTGCCTTGAAGATGATGAAGATAATATCCATCACCTTGCAGAACTCATCCTTAATCTGATCCGGACGACAGAAGAGGTGAGCATCGTCTTGGGTAAAGCCACGCACACGCGTCAGACCATGTAGCTCGCCACTCTGCTCGTAGCGATAAACAGTGCCAAACTCAGCTAAGCGTAGAGGTAGATCACGGTACGAATGTGGACTCAAGCTCTTGTATACCTCACAGTGGTGCGGACAGTTCATGGGCTTAAGCATAAACTCTTCCCCCTCCTGTGGTGTGGTGATCGGACGGAAAGAGTCCGCACCATACTTCGCCCAGTGCCCACTCGTTACGTATAGTTGCTTACTACCGATATGTGGAGTCATCACCTGCTGGTAGCCAAAACGCTTCTGTATCTGCTTGAGGAACTCCTCTAGGCGCAGGCGTAGCTGCGTACCACGAGGCAACCACAGGGGCAGACCACTACCGACGTTTTGCGAGAAAGCGAAGAGCTGCAGCTCCTTACCTATTTTGCGGTGGTCTCGTTTCTTGGCTTCCTCTAGCATCACCAGATACTCATCGAGCATCTTTTTCTTGGGGAAGGTGATACCATAGATACGCGTTAGCTGCTTACGCTTCTCATCCCCTCGCCAGTAAGCACCAGCTACGCTGAGGAGCTTAATGGCCTTGATATAGCCCATATTGGGCAGGTGTGGGCCACGGCACAGGTCGGTAAAGTTGCCCTGAGAATAGGTCGTTATCGTACCATCGGCAAGCTCACTAATAAGCTCCACCTTGTACTCATCTTGTTTTTCCTCGAAGTAACGCATTACATCGGCCTTCGAGATACTCTTACGTGTGATTTCGCCCTTCTGACTAGCGAGCTCTACCATCTT
>JAXFXP010000036.1:0-5160 GCA_034091595.1 Porphyromonas sp. | reverse complement strand
AAACATATGTTGCAAGGGCGATGAATAGGATGTCACACAATCTATATTTACAGCGGCCTAATACGCGTGGATCTGGGATAGTCTCGAAGTATTTCATGCTTACAAAGATAGCGCTTGTATTTTGATGCGGTTGCCCTGGATTCGTGCGGGCTAAGATTTCTTCTTTCAGATTCATAATTCTTCAAATATGGTTGGGTCTTCGCCCATATAGCCTTTGATGATGCCATCCTTATAGGCATTCATCTTTTGCAGGGCTTCAAGTCGTCGAAAACCCTTGAATGAAGCTCTACCTGTTTTGATGGCAAGATACAAGCCCTTAAATGGATAAACTACATGATTACTAGAGATGTAACGATAAGGAATAGCGTTCGCTTCTCTCCATCGGGCTAAAGACGCTTTTGATATTCCCAGGAGACGGAGGACATCTGAGCTATTCAACTCAATCTTGTCTTCTAAAACAGAATAACCACGTCTAAGATCTAGGATAAATCCTGCGACTTGCTTGATGTCTGCCCTAAGGGCTCTGACCTCCTCGATTAAAGTGTTGTTACTAGTCGAATTCATCATTTCTGAGTGTTTGTTGTATAAGTTCTGCGATTACCAAGAGTGTTTGTCTTACATCATTATCCCCCGATTTAATTTGATTTAGGAAGTTGGCGACATTAACTAGGAGCATATTCTGGTCTTGCATATACACTTTATGTATGATCTTAAGCAGATCTGCTTGTTCTATGGTATAATACCACTCTCCGTTATTCTTCTGTAGAGTAATCTCTGACTCAACAACTCCTATAGGAAGCGAAAGTAAAATAACATCACGATCGTAGGCATTCATACACTTGAGATATGTAGTCAACTGGATATCTTTCTCTAACTTGCAGGTCCTCATAAAGTTAGAATACTCCATCTGAGCCTTACTCGCTATTTCCTTTGGGTTTGGATGGCTCTTTAATAGCATCTTGGTCGTTGGAGACACAATGACCAATTTTGCTCGACAGGCTTCATGGCTAGATATTTTTCTCTTCATATTACACTCTGAGATGTTTTAATACAAAGTTCCACACATAGAGCCGTTAAAGCATAATTTTATAATACCATTATATGGCAATAAAATACTGCTAGTGTATATATTGATCTCTTTTGCTTGGGGCATAAGGACTCAGTGCACGGTGCAAGCCTATATATAAGGGCTTGCACCGTGCACTGAGTCTGTAGCCGATCTAGATATAATGTATTTTAGATCAAAGAGTTTTGCTGTCGTTCATTTTTGTGCTAACTTTGTATCAGCAATAAGAAGTGACATCGATATGCTTTGAGATGCTTGCTGTATCTGAATGTACGCTCAATGTACTCTGAATAGGCTACAAATGGGCTACAGAAGATTTAAGGACTGAGGAAAGGTGTTGAGCCTTAGTGTTTTATAAAGAGTGGTTCATAATCTGGTGGTACCACTAAACTCCCGAGTAACAATCGTTGCTCGGGAGTTTTTGTTATTCGGTGGTTGCTGGGCAGTGGCAATTCTAACGACTGCCCACTGCTCACCGACCACCACTGCGGGCTCCGCCCGCCCCACTGCTCACTGGTTTTCATCCCAAGCTGGGATAAGGCCTCGGGGTGGGTTTATGAGGTAGACACGTTCGGTGGCACGGGTAAGGGCGGTGTAGAGCCAGCGTAGCATACCGAGGTCTGTGGGGAGTACGCCCACCAGCCCGAGGTCTACAAAAACACAGCTCCACTGCCCACCCTGTGCCTTGTGGGCGGTGACGGCATAGCCATATTTCACCTCCAAAGCGCCCCAATAGGGGTCGCGCCTAATGGCACGGCGTGTATCCACGATGCCCGTGCCGGCTCCCTCCTGATAGTCGTGGGCTAGGGCATTGTAGAGCGCTAGGCGCTCGTCGTGGCTGCGCTGTGCCTTTTCGTCCCCGAGGCCACTGACGAGGATGCGTGCCTCCAGCTCCATGCCCCGCTCGGGTAGATATATGGTAGCATCCACGAAGTGTAGTCCGTATATATAATGGTGTTGGTACGTGCGCTTGAGCTCAATGATTTCGCCGTTGGCGATGAAGTCCGCTCGGTCCTTTCGCTGGGCGTAGTAGTAGTTGTTGCGTGCGACGATAAGTTGCTCGCCACGGACGAGTTCGCTGTCGTAGTCGAAGATGCGGCTGCGTATGCCGAGGTTGTGCTGTAGGGCCCGCTTGTTGCTGGGGGTAACGATGAGTACATCCTCGCGTCCGTAGCGTCGGTAACAGCTGTCTAGCTCATCGAGGACATCTTCGCCACGGAGGACACGTAGATCTGCTTGCTTGCCGAGCGTTAGTGTCAGAGGAATGGGCATACCCTCGGATAGGTGCTGGTGCTGCTCTATGAGCTGGCGTATGTAGGTAGCTTGCTCCAGGATACCGCTCTCGCTGGTTTGTCGGACGACTTCGCGTAGCTCTGCCGAGTACACCCTGAGCCCATAAATCTCGTGCAATTTCTGAGGGGATAGAGCAATGCTTTCGTGCGAACCGACGGGCGGTAGCTGAGCATCATCCCCTACGAGGATTAGTTTGGCATCATCCCCAGAGAATACGTACTCGAGTAGGTCATCCAGTAGATTACCCGAGCCGAAGGGAGAGGGTTCGTAGCCCTCGGCTGCTATCATCGAGGCCTCATCGACGATGAAGAGGGTGCGCTCGGCCGCCTGTCCTAGTCGGTAGCTGCCCCCCTCCTCGATGCTAGCTGACGAGGGGCGATAGATACGTCTGTGTATGGTGGTGGCAGGCATAGCGCAGGTAGCGCTGAGGACCTTGGCCGCACGCCCAGTGGTGGCCAGCAATTCTACGGTAATACCACTGTCTCGGGCGGCCTCGCTGATAGCTCTGAGGAGAAAGGTCTTACCTGTACCAGCGTAGCCTCGTAGTAGGAAGAGGGCGTTGGGGTAGTCATCGTGAAGGTAATCGGCGAGTCTTCTGAGCGCCTCTTCTTGCCCCGAGGTAGGGTAGTGTGGGAGACGCTCGAGCAGGTCCTCAGCCGTGAGCGGATAACTCATATCTCTATTATTTCTTTTATCTTTGCCCTGTGAATATAGTACATTCCGAGAAAACTCGTACCTTTGGTGCTATAATAGACTAACTTGTAAGTAAAACAACTAGTATAAAAACGATGAACAAAGCATTGATGGGCCTTGTGGCTGTGGTAGTACTTGCCCTTGGCTATGTAACGGTGAAGAGCATCCTCGACCCCGTGCGGTTTGATAAGCAGCAGACACTGCGCGAGGCAGTGCTACAGAAGCAGCTCAAGAAAATCGCTACCTATCAGGAAGAGTACAACAAGGTATACGGCAAGTTTGCTACTGCCGAAGAGCTCACCGAATTCCTCAACAACGGTAAGGTATACTATGTGCGCTCAGAGGGTGAAATCACTGAGTCTATGCGTGAGCAGGGCCTAACAGTAGAGCAGGCTGTTGCCAAGGGACTCATCAAGCGTGACACTGTGTGGGTATCTGCCAAGGACTCGCTCATCAAGGACGGTACCGATATCGCTACGCTCTTCGATGTACTCTCTACGGGTAACAAGATCGAGGTAGAGGTAGGTAACCTCAAGCAGGAGGTCGGCAAGGATACTATCAATGTATCTGTTTTCGAGGCTCGCATACCTTTCGAGTCTTACCTCTCTGACCTTGACGCTGGTCGTCTAATCCAAAAGAAGGAAGCCCTAAAGAGC
This sequence comes from Porphyromonas sp., assembly GCA_034091595.1. Lineage (GTDB taxonomy): Bacteria > Bacteroidota > Bacteroidia > Bacteroidales > Porphyromonadaceae > Porphyromonas. The sequence continues at coordinate 1,452 of JAXFXP010000036.1, read as the reverse complement.
AAGGCTAAGAGCTATCCAGGTCTACGCATCGGCTCGCTCGAGGAAGTACGCACAACAGGTAACTGGGAATAAGTCCAAACTATATATAGGACTGCGTCGTCCTGGCAGCATTTGGCCGTATGCCCTCCTAAGCGCATAGACAGGGGAACCTCTCCCCGTCTATAATGTGAGACTCCCCCGCTGACCCTTCCCAATAACTCCAAACGAGCGGGGGAAAACGATGATGATTGATGATAAGGCACTAGGGGCGACGGGAGTCGGCCCTGGTGCTTTTTTGTAATCACAGATAACCCACTACCCAATGGTCCACCCCATACCAAGCGCCCTAGAGGCTGAGACTATGACGCTGGAGCTGAGGCTCGAGCCTGCTGGTATCAGCTACCGCCTCTACGACCAGAATGGCCTCGCCGATGGCCCTCTGCGTTACGAAGCTTATCCCGAGGGTATCCCAGCCCACGAAGCTCTGATGCAGCTCATCTACGAGCAGCCGTTGCTGGCGCTCCCTTATCGCGAGCTACATGTCTATTACACGCCTACGGCTGTTACTCTTGTGCCCGAGAGCCTCTACGATAGTGCTGAGGGAGAGCTGTGGCTTACGACTATGTGCCCTAGCGAAGCCGGACAGCGCCTGCTCTCCTATCCTCTGCCCGAGGAGTCTAAAATGCTCTTAGGGACGTTCCCCGAGGAGCTTGTGTTGCTCCTACAGCGACATTACCTCTCCATTCGGTATATCCCTGTCTATATGCCATGCGTGCACGAGGCGCTGGAGGCCAGCCGTACCGAGGGGCTCAGCCGTCTACTGGTGCTGGAGGGCTACGAGCGTATCACAATAGCTTTAGCGAGTCCATCTGGGCTGAGCTTCCTCAATAGCTATGACTTCGTACGGCCCGAGCAAGAGGCTAGTCGCAAAGACGAGCTAAGCTATTATCGCAGTTTGGTCTGGCAGACGTTAGCTCTCAGTGCCGAGCATTGCCGCATAGAGGAGATACAACTTTAGGTGAGCAGTGGTTAGTAACTGCTCACCGACCACCGACCACTACCCACCAAAATCCAATTATTTATGAGTGATACTATCAACATGTCTGTCCATCCAGAGGTACAGGGTAAGCGTCTGATGACTTTCGATATCATCAAAGGCTTTGCGATATTCCTCGTGATTATGGGGCATATCCACGTCATATCATTGCCGGAGTATATGCCTCCGCTCATGTGGATGATAGCTATGGTACATATGCCGATCTTCGCTGTTATCTCGGGGCTGTTCGCCCACAAGCCTCTAGACCTCTCACCACGAGGGTTCGTACGCTATTGGTGGGGGCGGGGACTTCGGCTCCTATTGCCCCTTTTGTTACTGCCTTCCCTGTATCAGTACATTCGCTTTGGGTCGCTAGAGCTACCGCTTTTCTCTGTCCTCAATCAGTACTGGTTTACCTACGCGCTCTTCCTTGCCTT
>JAXFXP010000035.1:0-10303 GCA_034091595.1 Porphyromonas sp. | reverse complement strand
TAGGCACGGCAGATAACGTCTGAGATTGGTTGCTTATCCTGCTCGGATAGTACTACAATCCGCACAATATCCTGAGCCACAGAAGGCGAAGCCACAGAGACTAGCCCCAGAAGTAGTAGCAAGACTATTCTCTTCATGCTTATTCCTCTTTAATAAGACCACTCTCACGGTCTCTTCACTCTAGCTCTTGTGGATTGTGTGGCCTTGGCTTCAGCTCTGCCAGATCCTTAGGGTCTATACGCACCCCTGGGATATTCCCCAAGACCATGCTCGGATTCTTGGCATAGTTCGCTTGCATACCGAGGACTTCTTTGCGACTAGACTTTTTCTCTCTATTCAATACAGGTCTGTAGAGAGGTCTGTATGCTTTGACCTCCTCGAGTCCAACTGCCGTATAGGTGTGATTGCCTCCCTCATCCGCAACTGAGAGGATTAGCCCAGGCAATCCTCCAAACTTCCACGGCCCATAGGGCAGCGGTATATCGGGAGCATAATAAGCCACATAGCTACGTCCTCGGAAGCTCGTGCTAGCCCGATGGCAGACATAACCCATAATCACACTATCCCCCTCTAGGAGTGTCCACTCCTGACGAGGCATCTCCTCTGTATAATACCAGTTATCCAGGACGATAGGGACATTAGCATGCAGGCTCTTGGTACCTAGATCGCAGGTCAATTGCTCATCATATCTTGCCAAACTTCTGTACCTCCGCCAAGGAGCCATAATCTCCATAAACGATTGTACTCCGCGATGGTAGGCATTATCCTGTAGGGTATCTGCAGCATATAGGTTGACACTCACGAAGCGGAGGTGGCTATCACTAAGTTGCAATAGCATAGGCTCCCTGCGGACGTCAAAGGTGTCTAGAGCATCACGTCGATAACTATACTCATAGCTTACCTCGTACTTAATCGGAGCTAATACAATCTTCCTCACGCTATCTAGCCGATTATCAAGACCTGATAGATTAGCCTGGGCTCTAAGCTCTACAAGACTGAGAACAATAGAAGCCAGAATAAATATGCAGTACCTCATACATGGGACAATAAGTTAATGACAATATTACCACAGGCAAAGATATAATACTTTAGGATACCTATAGCATGTCTTTTCCTGAGAATAGCTTACAGATTAGGCCATAGTCGGACTGATAATGTTTACAGCTCTCTTGGGGCTCGTACAGAAAGCATAGGCATCCCCTCTACACGATGGCATACGAAGGCATTACTCGGCGACGCTCTGTACCATCATAGCATGAGCTCCAGACTTATCCAGCTGCAATGGCTGGCTAGCAGGACTTTTATCATCCCACTTCAGGAACAATCTATTACCAGAGGAATTGGACCCTGTGGTCCACTTGTCCGTAGCATTGTCTGGGATGTATGTCCCTTCGTCTATATTCCACCAGCCATAAGCGAAGCGCTGCAAGAATTCTTTCCTTGTACCTACCCCAGCCATAAAAACAGCTACCCCGGGAACTCTGAAGCCGACAGGAGAAGGGTCGTATATAGTTTTGGCTCCATTGTTGTCCCATAGATAACTAGGCAAGGTCTGCCAATTGTTTGATGCCTTGAAAAACACTTGAGGCTGTAGAATACCCTTACCCAGGGTAAAAGCCTCGCTACTAGTCGTAACCCGATCATGTGCGAGTGGGTCTTTGCGCCCCCACTGATACTGCACAGATCTACTACCAGCCCCACCGTAATAGTTGTGCTGTTTCTGCTGTTTGAGCTTTACGACCAGCGCCTTGTTGCTCCCACTCTGCGTCAAACGCATCCATACCTCCCGAGCCCTGTGGTAACCATTAGCCTGCTCCACCCAGCCCAGGGGGGTACGCATCATCCGATAGCCCCCCACCTCCTCTGTCTCATCTAGGCGAACGGGCGTTACCCATATATGCCAGCTCCATATGATAAACTCAGCGGGACCTATAGGCGTATTAATTCTCTTAGCATACAGCGCTATGACGGCATTGCCCTGACGGATATTGTTCTTATTCACAGCGAACTTGATATAACCATTATCCCTATCTAGCTCCAGCTTTTCGATGAGGCCTGGAGAACTCTCCCAGAGCAAGCGTGCATCTTTCCAGCTCATCCTAGAGAACAAGGCCCCCTCTAGCAAGTTACTACCCCAAGTATATGATAGGTCTGGGTCCTTATCTGCTGGCTTTTTCTTCTCTTCCGCTCGGAGTATTGATTTCTCGAAGTGGTCTTTGAAGCCGAGTTGGTTATAAGCGCTAGGGTTATAGACCCCGTTCTTCATACCGTTGCCGTACATCAGAGGGAATTTGTAGCGTCCAGCTTGGTTGATGATGTAGCAGTTCGCCGTTGTCATCTGACCGTTTGTCCCTGGGTTACCCATCGAGAGGTCTCGCTCGGCACTAAGGCTCGGTGCCTCTCGTAATATCTCGTCTATCGCTACAGGCACTGACCTGTCCAGCTGTATGGCCATATCTGAGCTCCCCTGCTGAGAGACCTCCAGAGTGCGGAGAAATCCGTCGGGGCGTGTTGTAGACCAAGTCCCTCCCTTATCTGTAGAGTACTCTATCCCCCAGGGGACGTTAAGCTCATTGGATATCAGGGCATTCTCCCCCGTACGGCTGTACAGCCCCTTAGTACTCGTTACTCTAAACACTTTGCGGGCATTATTTACCGAGGCCTCGGTGCTAAGGGGATTCCCTTCGTAGTCAAAATTCGCCTCTACTTCGCTCAGTGCGAAAACATAATCCTCAGCTATACTACTGAGGCTAATGCGGTAATTTAGCGTTTTACCCTCGGGCCAGATATCCCCTGCGATAGAGGCTCGTAGCGTACGGATATTGCCCTCCGAGCCTACGAAGGTGTAGCCCGATACTTGATAATCAACCTCTATCATAGCCCCACTAGGCAAGGTCTGTGGCAACATCATAAAGGTATATTCCCCTCCATTGAGCACCTTTTGCTCGCCCTGAGCAAGTGCTATATCTGCAGTATAGCTGTAATCTGTGGGGCTAGACTGCCCCGTCCAAGTAGCCCCGAAAGTATACACCCCTCGGCTATTTACCCCCTTCAGGCGTATGGCTTTGATAGCGCCAGGCATCACACCCGTACCAGTGGAGAAGCGTACAGCCGTCAAAGCATGGGCAAAGCGAAGAGCCTCAACGGCTCGCTTATCACCAGCAACATCCTTATTGCAGGCGACTAATAGGTCATGCTGCTTGCTGACATCTTGGGGCACAGTGTAGCGTAGCTGAGGTGCACCACCCTCGGTCTGCGAACTAAAGGTCAGCCCTGCGCCATTATAAGGAGCATAAGCAAAAAAGCTTAGCCTCTCCTCTGCTCCGGGCCAGTAATAGTTAGTCTTGTAGCTATTAGCCTGGCTGACCTCCACATTGTATATATAGTTGGGTCTATGCTGAGCTCCGAAGCTCTGGGCGGCCGGATAAGCACTAGCAAACAGACCAAATGAGCCATACATTGTCTCATTGCCCACAGGCCTACCACGCAGGGACTCATTTGCGCCTCTCGGCATACTAGGGGAGCCCTCGATACCATCTCGCTCGAAAACGTGCAGATATACAGCCTTATCAGCGCTCTGTTGTCCCTCTAACTCCAGAGTTTTTCTATACTGATCAGCATGCGATGCAAGCGTAGCCCCTGTAGCACGAAGACCGTGAAGCTCCCACGCATCCTCAGCCTCTACAGCAAAACCTATCTCAGACCTAGACAATGAATGCCCTGAGAGACTCTGCTCTCTCTGGCACGAAGACAAGAAACCAAGCCCTAGCATAGTTAGTAAGGCGTACGAAGTACATATCCCTCTTTTCGTCATAGACCTACGACTGATTAAATACTGATACTTTTGGTCAGACCAATAGTCAGACTAAACAATCCCCAACTAGGTGCAGCCCTTAATGCTACACCTAGTGGGTAAATACGCGACCACTGCAATGGTCTCGTGTTAGTTATGTCTATCCTAGTTCGTTACTAGGCTAACATCTGAGGGGTTCTGCTCCTCCCAGTCAAACACCTCTGCTGAGTACTGGATAGGCTGTAGGATAGGTCTGCCCTGCTCATCGTAGCCGCCACCAAACTTGAGGGTATAGATATACTTCTTACCCTCTTCCCAGGTCTCGCCAAAGGGCACATAAGAGGCAGCGAAAGTATCCGCTGTACCGTGGATATAGACACCGTTCTGCTTAATCTTGAGGGATAGCTTAAGGTACGACTTCTTTTCGCTATCAGCCGTAGCGATGGCAACGTTACCCGTAGAGGTAGTAGTCCACTTAGTAGTAACCTGAGGAAGCAACAATAGCGCCCCTGTAGTTTTATCCGACAGCTCCACTGCTGCCATTGTCTTAGGGACATTAGCCCCAGACACGAGGCCTGCTGAAAAGTTGCCTAGATCCTCCTTGAGCTCCCAGCTACCTTTGCCATTGCCCGTAGTAGCTGCTGTTGGCAAGGTATAGGTCCCCTTACTCTTGACGTTGTGGATGGTGATAGACTCGATCTCAACCTCTAGGGTATTGGATACCGACTGCCCCTTGAAGACAATCTGAGACAGAGCGTGTCGGAACTTGAGGTTAGCCGTGTAGTTGTTCGTATCCTTAGTAATATCCTTAGCCACAGCATACATTAGGTCGATTTGATCGCCATTAGCAGTAGGCGTAGAGTAATCGAGCTTTTGCGCTGCCGATGTAAACTGATAGTTGCTTACATTCGCATTGTCGTAGGGATTAATAGCGTAGAAGTTGATAGCTCCGCTAGGCCAATAGGCAATATCCGCAGCATTCTGGTAGTCCCACTTAGTCCTCTGATAGGCGATATGGATACCATCATTGGCAGTACCCACGTACTGTGTACCTCCATCTGCGAGGTAGCCCCATACACGGAAGTTAGGAGCCCCCGTCGTGAGGTTGGTAGAGTTGATAGGTGTAGCACGTAGAGCGTTTGCTGTGCTGAGATTGAAGTTGATTACGCCCGGCTTAGGCGCCTCAACGACCTTGTCTTTGGAGCAGCTCCCGAGGGCTACTGTCGCCGCTAGAGCGACCAAAAGCATTCTTTTGTTCATGGTTAGATTTATTTATATTTGATGATTAAACTACACATCTATGTCTTTCTCGATAGCCTGCCAGTCATCGACCTCTGGGCGGAAGCCCCCTCCGTTACCGATAGGCTTCGCTATCTGTATATCTACACTAAGTACTAGATGCACATGGCGGATATGCCCCTGCGCTCTCTGTGCCTCCTTTATCTGCTCGCTGACATCGTAGGTAGCATAGACGTTTTTATCTGCAGTAATAAAGAATAGTGTCAGCTCATACTTCGGAGCTTTTGTATCTAGGGGGAAAAGCCCGAATATATTAAACTGCCCCCTAAGCACATCTCCCTCTAGACGAGTGTCGAATAGTGCCTCGGAGGCTAAGCCATCGAGGCGCATATCCTTGAGGAATAAGGTGGGAGCGACATGCGAGAGCGAGACACGGCTCTGACGGACAAAAGACAGCCCCCTAATACCATGCACCTCTAGAGTAAAGCGGCATACGGCCTCCTCGGGATAAAGATCTATATACTGGCGCTCCGCTGTAGAGCGTATCAGGGTCTGGGGCACATAGGCTCTAGCCATATAGTCTGGGGCATCTACCGTACGTATAGGCAATGCATCGCGGCTTCCTCGGCGCGAACGTGCCCAGGTAAGCTCTCTCGTATAAGCCTGCAATAGCTTGGCATCGGACTCTCCCTCTATGATTATGTTCTCTGTATCTAAGCTATAGGCCAGGACTTCATACGCTCCTGCAGGTAGATCTATCAGCCCGCCCCGAGAGTTGCCGATATCGAAGCCATAGGGCTCCGATCGACTATGGGATAGAGGATAGCACAGCACGCGCATAGCCTTAGCAGGCTGCACATCATACCCCCAATGGAAACGCACCTCCACCTCTCGACTATGTGGATGGTCGTAGCAAAGCTCTTTGTGCCGACAGCCGCACAGCATAAGCAGCAGACATAAGCAATAAAGACAGCTCTTCGGTATCATCTCTTCCTCTTTATGCTACGATATCTAGTAAAATCGACCAACCATACTAGACTAATCTCCGCCTTCGTAGGGCCTACATAACTACGCTCCTTGGTTACCTGCCATACATAGCAGTCGTGCTCTGGTAGATACTCCTTGTAGCGTCCCCCTAGGTAGCCTAGCCCGAGGCTAAAGTCTAGATTCAGACGGCGCCCTATCGGCAACGAGTAACCATAGGAGATACCGCCGTAATAGCTCCAATGCTCACCTAAATAGCCACGGCCTCCCAACTCGAAGTCATAGGTTACGAGCCCTGCGTATAGACCCATATGGTGCCCACTAAAGAGACGAGTCCCCTGGTACTTACCCCAATAACGCCTTAGCTCCAAATCTCCACCATAAAGGCGCCAATAGTAATGCTTGCGGTCTGTATGCCACCAGGCATAAGCCCATGAGCCCAGCAAAGACCAGCGCTTACCCAAATCAAGCTCCAAACCTACGTTAGGCACAAGGACAGCATCATAGAGGAGATTGGAGCGTAGAGCCATATGCAGGGTACGCCGCTCGTGGGTAGACACCGATGAGAGCTCTACCTCTGTAGCTGGCGATGGGGCTATGGGCTCCTGAGGAGGCGCTACACTATCTGGCTCTACAGCCGATACCGGGCTGTAGCGTAGCACCACCGAGGCCAAGCGCAGACGAGAGAACATCTCGCCCTGCATCGTTCGCCAGAGTACTCCACCACGCAGCTGCATCAGCTGTCGCTTGCGGCTATCTACTACACGGCCACCACGCACAACCCACTCTGGGGTGTGTGCCAGAATACTCAGGGCATCCTCTCGGTATAGGAGCGTAGAGCTACGCAATAAATCCGCCAGCATCTCCCAGCTCCTATTGCGTGCAAGGGGCAGACTATCTGTAAATACTTTAGGCGGTATCCGTGCGATAAGGCTACTGCGCAGTGCATGGGCACGCGCCTCCGCTAGGCGGAGGTTATCTACGCTAGCCCCCTCGGGCGAAGTCCCTACAACAAAATCTAGGATGTCCAGACGGTGAGGCTGACGTCTAAAAAGCGCGGCCAAAGAGTCTAATTGATACGTAAACTGCTGATGGCTCCTATGGCTGCCATCGATACTAAACTTACCTTGGTCGAAGTAGCACGTCAGGGTATCAGTACAAACAGCAAGGCTATCCCTCTGAGCCAAGAGCTGAGAAGGTAGTGCTGAGACACATACTAATACTAACAAACGCTTATCCATAAGCGACAAATGAGATGGCGTACCTTACGCTCAGATGCTGATCACATAGACCAAGGGATCAAGAATGAGCTACAATACTAATTACAATGCAAAGGTAGATATTTTTCCATAATCTAACAAAACGAACAAACAATTATAAACACATCGTCCGCATCAGAACTTACAGAATGTATAGCATAGACAGGCTAGATCTGATCTTCGAGAGCTAGTCCTCACGAAACCCACGACCTATGGAGGACTATAGCCGCCTAATAGGCGGACATTTCGCAACCTATTAGGCGGACGACTCGTCTCCTAGTAGGCAAACAAATGGGCACTTAGTAGGTGAATAAGTGGACACCTATTAGGTGAACCCCCAAGCCAAGGTATTCCGGCGAAAGCTCCCTTAGCCAGCAGATGAATGCTCTACCTATTATTACATCTGGTCATATGGGCAGATATAGCTCTCTGCTCTGCTATGTGCTGAGCTATCCTTGCTCCACAATGATGATTTTTCGCTTTTAGTGCCCTCATTAGCCCGATATAGCCCGACAGAATAGAGCATTTTTGTGTATCTTTGTTGATAAAGCAATAACTACATGAATCCAGCAGACTTAATACTACTAGTAGGCTCTGTACTGATGCTAGCGGGTATCCTCGCAGGCAAAGTCGGTACACGCTTGGGCGTACCTGCCCTGCTCGTATTCCTTATCACGGGGATGCTTTTCGGCTCCGCAGGTCTAGGCCTCGAATACAACGATACCAAACTAACACAGTTCGCAGGGACTATAGCTCTGACAATAATCCTTTTTTGTGGTGGCTTCGAGACTAAGATTAGCGAGATACGCCCTGTTTTTGGCCCTGGCATAATGCTCTCGACAGTGGGCGTCCTACTGACGACGCTGTTCTTCGGGTCTTTCCTCTACTGGCTAGGGACTTTCAGCTTCTTCACCATACATCTAAGCTTCCCTATAGCACTCCTACTGGCAGCGACAATGTCCTCTACAGACTCTGCCAGCGTATTTGGCCTCCTGCGTAGCAATAATATGCACCTTCGGGAGGGTATGAAGCCGATGCTAGAGCTAGAGAGCGGTAGCAACGACCCTATGGCCTATATGCTTACCATTGCGCTGATACAGTACATCACAGGGGATGGTAGCAGCAGCGGCTGGGACATCCTCCTTACCTTCGTTCTTCAGTTCGCTGTCGGCTCACTGATGGGCTATCTGATGGGCCGTCTGTCTGTACTCTTCATCAACAAAATGAATATCGACAACGAAGCCCTCTACCCAATCACCCTGCTCTGTGGAGTCTTCCTCACCTATGCCTCTACAACGATTCTGATGGGCAACGGCTTCCTAGCTGTCTATATCATGGGCCTTGTGGCAGGGAACCGCAAGCTCGTACACAAAAAGAGTACGATGACCTTCTTCGATGGTACCACCTGGCTCGTACAGATTGGGCTCTTCATATTACTGGGGCTGTATGTCGATGCAGAGAGTCTTATCTCGGTGGCTCCCTATGCCCTACTCGCCTCGGTATTTATGATTCTGGTGGCACGCCCACTAGCGACCTTCCTAAGCCTAAGTATCTTCCCAAGTATTAGCCTCAAGGGTAAGACCTTCCTATCTTGGGTGGGCCTGCGCGGGGCGGTGCCTATCATCTTTGCTACTTTCCCGCAGATGGCCAATGTAGAGGGTGCCGACACGCTCTTTAGCATTGTCTTCTTTATTACACTCGTATCCCTCCTGGTGCAGGGGAGCACGCTGCCACTAGCCGCTCGCTGGCTAGACCTCGACGAGGAGGTCAAGGAGGAGGTAAGCCTCTTTGGCGTAGAGATACCCCAGCACACAGGTACTAGTATGGAGGAGCGCCTCGTTACTACTGCGATGGTTACGGAGGGTAATAGGCTTATGGACCTCGACCTCAGAGAGGATGAGCTGGTAATACTCGTGCGTCGTGGTGATGACTACCTAGTCCCCAAGGGGAAACTAGAGATTCACGTGCAGGATGTACTGCTCATCGTGTCGGAGCAAAAAGACATGAAGTAGAGGAGATGAACTACAACCTCAATAACGACCTTATCAATGAGGTCGTAGCACAGCTATCAGAGCCTGAGAGCTACCGTGGACTATATCGTCATGCCCCCGAGGGGCAACCTCTGCCTAGCCAGGAGGTACTCGGCGAGTGTCTTGCCCTTGTGCAGGCCATCATCTTCCCCGGCTACTACGGACTACCCACTATACACGACTCCACCATCCGCTACCATATAGGCGTACACGTGGAGCGACTTCATCGCCTGCTCAGCAAACAGATACTCTACAGTCTATGCTTCGCCAGACAGGAGGGTAGCGACTGCCAAGAGGAGGAGAAGCGCTCTAGAGCTTTGGCGCTTACGGCCCAATTCGTAGAGTACCTCCCCGAGCTAAGGCGCTTGCTCTCCACAGACGCTACCGCAGCCTACGAGGGCGACCCTGCAGCCAGCTCTATGGGCGAGGTGATATGCTGCTATCCTAGCTTGCTGGCACTTACCTACCACCGCACGGCACACAGGCTACACCAGATAGGCGTCCCCCTGCTGCCTCGTATGATTGCAGAGCTAGCCCACCGCCTTACAGGGATAGATATCCACCCTGCCGCCAGCATCGGTACGCATTGCTTCATCGACCACGGTACCGGGGTCGTTATCGGTGCTACCTGTATCATCGGCAATAATGTGAAACTATATCAAGGCGTAACCCTAGGAGCTAAGAGTTTCCCCCGCGAAGCTACAGGCGAACTCAAGCGAGGCCTAGATCGCCACCCCATCCTCGGTGATAACGTCGTAATCTACTCCCACGCCACTCTACTAGGGCGCATCACCATCGGCTCAGGCAGCCGTATTGGTGCCAACCTATGGATTACCGAGGATATCCCCAGCGGGACAGTCCTCAGCCAAAAGAACTAGAAAACCTGAGCGAGGTAGCGAGCGTCCACAGCTCTACCTGCCAGCCCCACAGAAGGGATCGCTATTATAGGGGCGTTACAGAATAGTCCCCCTATACAGAGCCTGCCCCCTGCTGGTCTA
>JAXFXP010000034.1:0-7983 GCA_034091595.1 Porphyromonas sp. | reverse complement strand
TTCCTAGCTCTGCGTATAATGTATGCCTCTTATCAATCAGAGAGCTGACTTACAACCCCTCGATTTGCTTTGCTATTCTCGGAGCGAAAACCTAACTTTGTACATCGAATAAGAATTCATCAGCCCCTCTACGAGCGAGGCCGTATGACCTTATATAATTGTCCTAAGTAGTTGAACATTAATTGCATAAAAAGCATACACTCAACATTATGTCCGAGAGCATACTCAGTGTCATTAAGCGGGATGGCAAGCACGAAGAGCTTGCGCCCAGTAAGATATACAGAGCCGTCGCCAAAGCCTATAGGGCTGTGGGGCAGGTAGAGCGTGAGAGCGAGATAAATACGCTCGTAGATCGTGTATTGGCGTATTTCCAGAACCAAGGCCTCAGAGCTGTAGAGGTGGAGCAAATACAGGATGCTGTAGAGCGTGAGCTGATGGCTCTAGCCCCAGAGGTAGCCAAGCGCTATATCATCTATCGTGAATGGCGTACCGTAGAGCGTGAGAAGCGTACTCGCCTCAAACATACTATGGATGGCATCGTAACGATTGAGAAGAATGATGTCAACCTAGGCAATGCCAATATGAGTGCCTACACACCGGCAGGGCAGATGATGACCTTTGCCTCGGAAGTAACTAAGGACTATGCAACCAAATACCTCCTCTCACCACAGTATGCCAAGGCGCACCGGGAGGGGCTGATACATATCCACGACCTAGACTATTATCCTACCAAAACCGCTACCTGCGTGCAGTACGACCTAGCGGACCTGTTCGAGCGTGGCTTTAGAACCAAAAATGGCAGCATACGCACGCCACAGAGCATCCACAGCTATGCTACGTTGGCGACGATTATCTTCCAGACTAATCAGAACGAACAACACGGAGGGCAGTCGATACCAGCTTTTGACTTCTTTATGGCTCCGGGCGTACGCAAGACCTATCAGAAGCACCTCCTAGATCGTATCGTATTTATACTAGAGTTGCACGGGGCGAGCATCTCTCAGGAGGCACGCCAGGAGCTGAAGACTCTTATCCTGACGCACGTACCTAGTGTGCAGAGCGAGTCTCGGTGTCCGGCCCTGCTGGAGGCTATCGCAGCTATAGGCTACACGATGGGCGAGGCTGAGCTTACGCAGGCTATTAACTCTACTTATCGGCGTACAGAGCAGGATACCTATCAAGCTATGGAGGGCTTTATCCACAACCTCAATACGATGCATTCACGTGGTGGAAACCAAGTCGTATTCAGCTCCATCAACTACGGTACCGACACTAGTCTCGAGGGGCGTATGGTGATGCGTCAGCTCCTCAAGGCTACTAAGGATGGCCTAGGTAAGGGAGAGGTGCCTATTTTCCCTATCCAGATATTTAAGGTTAAGGAGGGCGTTAACTTCTCCACTGCAGACTACGAGCGAGCCCTCAAAGACTTCGACCAGGCTATGGCTGGTGGCGTAGTCTGGGAAACCCCAAACTTCGACCTCCTACTAGAGGCTTGCCAAGCTACTAGTCAGGCTTTGTTCCCTAATTTCGTCTTTCTGGATACTAAGTACAACCGCAGCGAAGAGTGGCGTAGCGATGACCCGAAGCGCTATCTGCACGAGGTGGCAACCATGGGTTGCCGTACACGTGTATTCGACAACATCAACGGAGTACGCAGCTCGGTAGGACGTGGCAATCTGTCCTTTACGACACTCAATATGCCTCGTCTAGCTATAGAAGCGCAGATCGCAGCCGAGGCAGAGTTGCCAGGAGCGGACAAGCATGCACTGCGCGAGCGAGCAGTGCAGATCTTCCTGGAGCAAGTACGTGCAACGAGTGCGCTTATAGCAGAGCAGCTGTACGAGCGCTATCAGTATCAGCGTACGGCTCTGGCTAAGCAGTTCCCCTTTATGATGGGTAATGATGTCTGGAAGGGTGGGGGACGCCTCTCGCCAGACGAAGAGGTCGGTGATGTATGGCTATCGGGTACCCTGGGGATTGGTTTCATTGGTGGGCACAATGCTATGGTAGCGCTCTATGGCGAAGGCCACGGGCATAATGATGCCGCCTGGGATACACTCTATGCCGCAGTAGATACCATTCGCCAAGTAACCGAGGAGTACAAGCAGAAATACCATCTAAACTACTCATGCATCGCTACCCCTGCAGAGGGCTTGTCGGGTCGCTTCACCAAGATGGACCGTAAACGCTACGGAGCTATAACGGGTGTCGATGACCTCGACTATTACGTGAACTCTTTCCACGTCGATGTGCGTGAGCCTATAGGTATGTTTGATAAGATAAAGCGTGAGGCCCCTTTCCATGCCCTTACAACGGGTGGCCATATATCGTACATTGAGCTAGATGGTGAGGCTAAAAAGAATGTGAGCGTTATCCTCAAGCTCGTCAAGGTGATGAAGGACCACGAGATCGGCTATGGCTCTATCAACCACCCTGTAGATACCTGTAACTCCTGTGGCTACAGAGGTATCATCTACCATCAGTGTCCGCTCTGCAAGAGTGATCGTATAGCACGCCTAAGACGTATCACAGGCTATCTGACCGGTAGCCTTGACAGCTGGAATAGTGCTAAGCAGGCTGAGGAAGCCGACCGCGTGAAGCATCACTAACAGCCACTCTCTCCAAGGCTAATCTCTGGAGTAGCAGCTAGTCCGCAAAAGCAAATAGGATGGCTACTGCACTCGGCTTGTCTACCGCTGTATGAATCTTCTGAACGTCTATCGTGAGACCATTACCGACGGCACGGGGCTACGCTACGCTATATATTTAGCGGGCTGTACTCATGCTTGCCCTGGTTGCCACAATCCCGAGAGCTGGGACCCCAAGGGTGGTTTCGCTCTAGAGGAGCGTGTCCTTGCGAAGATTATTAGAGAGATAAAGGACAACCCATTACTAGATGGTATTACGATCTCGGGGGGAGACCCTTTCTACAATCCTGAGGAGTTATTGGCTCTAGTCAAGCGGCTCAAGGAAGAGACGGGTATGAATATCTGGTGCTATACGGGGTATACCATAGAGTATCTACTAAGAAATCCCCGCTATCGAGCCCCTCTCGATTATATCGACGTATTGGTCGATGGGCCTTTCGTCGAGAGCCTCTACGACCCACGGCTGAGCTTCCGTGGCAGTAGTAATCAGCGGATAATCCGTCAGCCTGCGACCTATCGTGCGGAGTAAGGCAGGAGAGTATAGTCCGGGCTAGCCATATGATAATGGCTAGCCCGGGTTATTTTTATCTCTATCCTATGGGCTTAGGCTGATGGGATTGATAGCCGTCGCCTTTTAACTAGCGCTCCGAGATTTCGTATCTTTGCAGGTCTAAGAAAGATTGAGATATATGCAGAGATACGATGTCATAGTTGTCGGAGCGGGCCACGCAGGCTGCGAGGCGGCTGCAGCTGCAGCACGCCTAGGCTCACGTACACTATTGATTACCCAAGATATGAATAAGATTGGCCAGATGAGCTGTAACCCTGCAGTCGGGGGCATTGCCAAAGGTCAAATAGTACGTGAGATAGATGCTCTGGGAGGGCGTATGGGCTTGATTACGGATAAGACCGCTATACAGTTCCGCATACTCAACCGCAGTAAAGGCCCAGCTATGTGGAGCCCACGAGCTCAGAGCGATCGTATGCGCTTTATGGAGGCATGGCGAGAGGAGTTAGACTCGGAGCCTAACCTTGACATCTGGCAGGATAGCGTCAAGCGTTTGATTATAGAGGACGGACGTGCCGTAGGTGTGAAGACTGCGCTAGAGGTGGACTTCTACGCTACTGCCGTTGTCCTCACCACGGGGACTTTCTTGGGCGGTTTGATGCACTTTGGCGAGCAACAGATCGAGGGCGGACGTATCAGTGAGCCTGCAAGCCATGGCATTACCGAGCAGCTACGCTCTCTAGGGCTACGTACTGACCGGATGAAGACAGGTACGCCTCCGCGTATCGATGGGCGTAGTTTCGATCCTAAGGAAATGGGAGAGCAATGGGGCGATGAAGGACACCATAAGTTCAGCTATATGGATACCGGAGAGCAGCCTAGTATGCTACGCCAGCGTCCGTGCTATACGCTCTATACCACCCCCGAGAGCCACTCTATACTGCGTGATGCACTCGATCGCTCTCCTCTCTACAACGGACAGATACAGAGTATTGGCCCTCGTTACTGCCCTAGCATAGAGACCAAGATAGTAACCTTCGCAGACAAGGACCAGCATCAACTCTTCCTAGAGCCCGAGGGTGAGAATACCAACGAGTATTATATCAATGGCTTCTCCTCCTCGCTTCCTCTAGATGTACAGATAGCAGCACTGAGAGCGATTCCTGAGCTACGAAACGTCAGGATATACCGCCCCGGTTATGCCATTGAGTATGACTTCTTTGACCCCACGCAGCTGCACCATACGCTGGAGAGCAAACTAGTGCCAGGGCTCTTCCTCGCTGGGCAGGTTAATGGTACTACGGGGTATGAAGAGGCTGCAGGGCAAGGCCTAATCGCTGGCATCAATGCGCACCAGAGCGTGCAGGGGCTTGCACCCTTTACGCTTAGCCGTAGCGAAGCCTATATCGGTGTGCTGATAGACGATCTTGTGACCAAGGGGGTGGATGAGCCTTATCGTATGTTTACCTCGCGTGCTGAGTATCGTATATTACTTAGACAGGATGATGCTGATATGCGTCTAACCCCTCGTGCTGCCGAGATCGGTCTGGCCACAGAGGAGCGTCTAGCATTGCTGGAGGAGAAGCGTCTTTGGCGAGATAAGATTATAGACTTCTGTCATGCGTACTCTATCAAACCACAGAGTATAAACCCTTGGCTAGAGGAGCTGGGTGTAACACCTCTGCGACAAGGGTGTAAGCTCATAGACCTGGTACTACGGCCCCAGCTGAGCCTGATGCAACTAGCCGAGCGTGTCAGTGCTCTAGGGCGTCTGCTGGAGGAGATACCTAGCCGGCGTGCCGAGATCGTGGAGGCGGCCGAGATACTTATCAAGTATAGTGGTTATATCCAGCGTGAGCGTGAGCAGGCAGAGAAGATAAGTCGATTAGACTATGTACACATTCCCGAACATCTGAGCTATGCCGAGCTTAAGGCACTCTCTACCGAGGCACGTCAGAAACTAGAGCGTATTCGCCCTAAAACGATTGGGCAGGCCTCACGCATCCCAGGTATCTCCCCGCATGATGTCAATGTATTGTTGGTATTGTGTGGACGCTGATTAGAGATACTAAATAAGCACTACAAAAGCCCCACGGGTACGCACTTGCGTACCCTTGGGGCTTTTGTAGTGAGACTGTACACAGGGCGAGGCTACTGCAGAGTATTAACCCTCTAGGCTCTGACGCATTGCCGACACTAGAGCTGGTAGCGTGGCCTCCTCAGGCATCAAAACATCGCTATAGCCATAATCGTAGAGTGTTTGCCGAGTGCTAGGTCCAATAGCCACTAGTCTGAGTGCATTTAGCTTGTTCTCTAGACGATGTTGTCGGAGTAGGTGGACGAAGTTGTGTACTGCCGAGGAGCTACAAAAGCTCACCCAGTCTAGTCCCTCGCTGAGTAGCTGGCTAAGCTCGTCGTAAGCATAAGGGACAGGAACGTTGTGGTATAGCGTTCTCGTATCTGTCGCTATGCCTAGAGCGCTCAGCCTCTCCTCTAGCGCGCCACTCGTCTTGTCGCTGGTAGGATGGTAGACGCACTTGGCTGTGGGGTAAGCTTTGGCTAGTGCCTCTGCGAAGCCTGCTGCCGTATGTACGGGGGCGATGAGGTCGGGGACAAAATTTCGTTTGTGAAGTGCCTTAGCCGTGGCGGGACCAATAGCGGCTAGAGCCTCGAAGCGTGCTAGGTAGCGAGCATCTAAGCCTTGTGCCGAGAGGTAGTCTAGGAAGAATTCCACCGAATTGGGTGAGGTGAAGGCTAGGATAGCTTCCTCGGGCGCTGTCGGTAGTAGTGCCGTGTCGGGGGGCGTAGCCTTTAACTCGAATGTAGGCAGTACCCTAGGCTCAGCTCCCTCATCGATGAAGAGCTGGCTGAGCTCAGAGGTATTACCCTCAGAGCGTGTAATCAGTATGCGCTGTCCTGCCAAGGGGCTAGGCTGATACCAGCCGTAATCCTCGGCGAAGCCCAAAACCTCACCTACTACGAAGAGACCAGGCGTGAAGCTCGCGTAATCGAATCGCTCGGGGCTGAAGTCGGCTAGCTCTAGTATGGTTATCCCTTGTTGTGGGCGCGTGCCGTGGCTAATGATTGCTGCAGGACGATTGGCTGGCATCCCTGCCGAGCAGAGGGCTGCCACAATCTCGGGTACTACACGCATACTCATATAGAAAACGAGTGTGCCATCGAGGCGACTGTAAGCTCCCCAGTCCAGAGGGGGGAGCCCTCCGTCTTTACTAAAAGCGGTTATCAAGGTTACGGACCTGCTGATACCTCTGTGTGTGACAGGCACCCCACAGTAGGCTGGGGCAGCGATGCCAGCCGTGATGCCAGGGACAACCTCGTAGGGGATACCTGCTCCTCTGAGGGCTATCATCTCCTCACCACCACGCCCGAAGACGAAGGGGTCGCCACCCTTGAGCCGTACTACTCGCCCTGAGGCAAGAGCCTTAGCCTCAGCGATAAGGCATTCGTTGATTTCGCTCTGTGTGAGGGAGTGTGCTCCGGCACGCTTGCCAACGTAGATAAGTTTGGCCTCTGGGGCGAATAGGCGATGTATACTGGCATCGACTAGGGCATCGTATATGATGACATCGGCAGTGCCGAGGAGTTCGGCAGCGCGTAGACTCAGTAGCTCAGCTCCACTAGGACCAGAGCCGACTAGGTAGACTTTAGTGAAACTTTGCACGGTCGATGGGTACGGTGTCTTCTTGTAGATACTTGGCGATTTCCTCGTTCGTGGCTTCGCTCGATACGGCTATACCACGGAGCGTCTCCTTCTCGTCATAGAGGTTGTAGACAGTGATGAAGTATCCGCCCTTCTCGGGCTTGCTGCCCTCTCCCTCGGTAACAGACTGGTAATAGACCTCAGTGCAGGAGCAGGCGAAGGGTATGGCACAGCCACCACCGGCCTGCTGCAGTAGGTAGCGCTCTATCTCGGTGCAGCGTGCTGTGGAGGGGCAGTGGATGCTAGCGAAGAGCTCTGCTAAGGCTTTATCAGCGGCACGCTGCTGTACTGCGATAGCTGCCTGACCTGGTGCTGGCACCATCTCGAATGGGCTGAACTCATAATTAATTTTATCCTCTAAGCCAAGCCGCTTTAGTCCTGCCTTAGCCATTACTATGGCGTCGTATTCTCCAGCCTCTAGCTTGGCTATACGCGTCTCTATATTGCCACGTATTTCTTTGATATTAAGGTCTGGGCGTTGCTCTAATAGCTGTGCTGCTCTACGTGGGCTACTTGTCCCTATCGTTGCTCCCTCGGGGAGCGTTGCGAAGGTGTAGGGGCCGAGCAGTACGTCGGCTGTATCTTCACGAGGGAGGATAGCGCTAAGGATGGTACCATCAGCGACCTCTACGGGGAGATCCTTGAGGCTATGCACAGCGCAGTCAATCTCTCCAGCGTGCAGTGCATGCTCTAGCTCTTTGGTGAATAGCCCTTTATCTCCCGAGGCATTGAGGGATAGGTCTAAGCGTTTGTCGCCCTGTGTCTTTATAATCTTTAGCTCTATATCGAGCTGAGGATGCAGCTCTGCGAGTCGGCGTTTAACTTCGTTTGCTTGAGCGAGCGCAAGCCGAGAGCCTCGTGTGCCTATGATTACTTTAGTCATGGAGTTTGGTTTGGATATGGTCAAATACAGCCTTCATCACTTCTGGGTATTTACGTTTTTTACCCTCGTCCGAGATTGCGCGTAGGGAGGCAACGATGGCTGTCGTGTAGGTGGTGCGTAGGTGCTCGTCCCACTGTTTAATAAGCTCTCGCTCCTGCAGGCTCAGTTGGCTGGGCAGTTGGGCAAGTTCTTTGTCTAGTAGGCGTGAGGAGGTCTGCTGTAT
>JAXFXP010000033.1:0-14625 GCA_034091595.1 Porphyromonas sp. | reverse complement strand
TTTTTGTTGCTCAGGAACTTATAAATAAAGTTAAATTATAGTGTTGCGGAATTAAGGTTTAATAGCTCGGCATACTCGTATGAGGGCATACGCTCTACTAGATGCGTGGCATTCTGCGCAGAGAAGTAACCGCTATAGCTCACACGAGTAGCACCGCTCTTACCTCGCTTAGTAGTAATGAGGATAACGCCATTGGCTGCCTTAGAGCCATAGATAGCGGCCGAGGCAGCATCCTTGAGCACCGAGATACTTGCGATATCGTTGGGGTCTACAGCATTGATGGTACCAGCCTCGATGCCATCAATAAGGATGTAGGGATTGGCATTATTGAGCGTCCCCGTACCACGTACACGGATGCTACCGCCATCCATACCAGGAGCCCCGTTAGTACCGCTGATGGTAAGACCTGGGACCATCCCCTGCAGACCACCACTGAGGTTCTGTATAGGGCGTGCCTCTAGCTTCTTGCTATCTACAGAGGCCACAGAGCCCGATAGATTGATCTTCTTCTGCGTAGCATAGCCCACGACAACTGTTTCCTCTAGCATCGTCTGATCTTCGACCAGAGCGATACGTAGCTGCGCCTGCTCGCCCACGACGATATCCTGAGCCTTATAGCCAATATAACTGATGCGTAGTACCTCGCCCTTGGCCACCGATAGACGGAAAACCCCGTCTATATTCGTAGTTGCACCACGGTTGGAGGCGCCTTTGACGATGACTGTAGCCCCAATGATAGGCTCTCCCGTCTTGGCATCCACGACTGTCCCCTCTACGCTTCGCTGTGGGGCCTGTAGCACATTGAGCGTGCTATGCATAGCGTCCCTCTTGCCAGCAGCCTCAGCCTCTAGACTCAGAGGAGCTGAGAGCGCAAACAGAACGCTCAGGCAGAGACTGCGTCTGAGCACCGTCCCTGCAGTTTTTACTTTGGAGTGATGATAATTTGCCATAGTAAATGACACTTGATATAGTAATTATTAGCTTATACGAGATGAAGGTATCTGCTTATCAAGCACAAATATACACACGAAAGCACATATTGACAATAGTTTAATAGCAAAATATACCACCCCGAAGTATTTAAGACACCCACAGGGGACTTATCATCTACTCTTTATATTACCAAAGAATAGCCGATATATGAGAAAAACACCCCTATAACGCCCTAAATAAAACAAACAACCAATAGAGAAAACCAAGTATCAGAGCATATCATTAATAATCACAAGCTATTTAATTAAAATATCTCATCCCTATATACGAATTATTAAATAATTAATTATAACTTTGCGCTCGGTTTAATCATCCATTTATAAGCATATACCGTTTATGAAACATCTCAACCTTGTAGCTCTAGGAGCAGTAGCCCTCTTTCTCGGAGTAGGAACGGGCTGTAACAACATCGAGGACGAAATGCCAATCGCCCAACACCAATCACAAGGACGCATCACCAATCCCGAGGAGATAGCCCGCTACCTCTCCTCACTACGTCTACCATCTAGCACCATGCAGGGAGAAGAAGGGCGCTCTAGCGAGCTGCGCTCTCTCGGGGAGCCCACGCCTATAGGTGGCGAAATCATAGAGAGCCGCGAGCCTGGCATGCAGGATGGCGTACCTGGGTACTGGGTTATCACCAAACGTCGCTATCAGGCCTCACACCTATTCAATGAGGCCGTGGTCTTAGACCCTACGGCAGACATCCTTTACCCTGGCTGTGTGCTACGTGGCTCATCGATAGAGGATGGGACCTATGCAGCACTAAGCGACGTCAAGGTCGGGGACGTTACCTTCTCTATCAGCAAGGTCTTAGAGTCTGGCGAACTAGCCTCTGCGACGACCAAGACAGTCAATAACATCCGCATGAGCGACTACCGCACGGCTTTCAACGAATGGGCACAGCTCAACTATCAGAAGGGGGCCGTTACCTCTATGCACAGCGTAGAGAGCGTGAGCTCATCGGCAGAAGCTAAGGCCAAGCTCGGAGCTACCTTCAAGCACGAAGCCTTCGACATCGCTGGCAACTTCGGCTTCGACTTCAATTCGGATAATAACCACATTCTAGCCAAGTTCATCCAGAAGCAGTACACCGTAACGATGGACATCCCCAAGACGCCTACTATCTTCGCTGAGGTAGATCCCCAGTATATCCGTGATGTACAGCCAGTCTACATCAGCAACATCACCTACGGGCGTATGATATTTATGAGCATCGACACCAAGCACTCTCTAGCCGAGGTGCGTACGGCTCTCAAACTGGCTGTACAGGCCTTCAACATCAATGGCGAGCTGGAGCAATCTTATCGCAAAGTGCTAGAGGATAGCAAAATCAACGTAAGTGTAATCGGTGGTCGCACGGCTTCGCAAAACCTAGCCCTCACCGATGGCTGGAAAGGCTTCCAAGAGTACATGACCAGTAGCCAAGAGATGCACGACCTCACCCCCATCAGCTTCTCACTACGCTATGCTGCCGACAACTCTATAGCTCGTCTCGTATCCAAGCAACAGTACGACATCGTAAGCAAGTCTTTCGTCAAAGAGTTCCGAGAGCTACACCTAGTAACAAGTCTCAGCGGTCTACGTGGTACTGAGGGAGGTCGCCTACGCGAAACAGGCTGGGAGTTTGAGGTATATGGCAACGGCTGGGCTGCCTACGGCAACGGCGAACGCACTGAGCTCTTCTCTCTCGGACGTCGTAACTACATCAATGTTCGCAAGGGCACTAATTTCACCCCCGTACAGGGTAGCAATACAGAGCTCGTCATTCGCAAACCAGAGGGCATGAGCTTCGATGAGTTTATGCACACACGCGTACGCTTCTATACCCACCTCAGAGACTACGATGCACGTCTCATTGCCCGTAATGACAAAGACTATGGCGAAAGCTACCAAGAGTTCTCTGTCGCCGACCTCATAGCTATGCAAAAAAGTGGTGAGGATAGCTTCGATGTCGTATCCAACGGTAGCGGGGTACGCATGGAAACAAAGTTCAAAGTCGTAGATGCCTACTACAGATAAGCCTCACCCTAGGATATCTCCACTAGGGGAGTAGGGCTTCTACCTACGCCCTACTCCCCTAGTATCGCATCCAACAGTAATAATATATTGGCACTATATGAAGACACGCTCTCTACATCAGCACCTATGGCTACTCCTGCTGTCCTTCGTCCTAGGCCTAAGCGCTTGTCAGAAAGAAATCGTCGGGCAAGCTGCCGAGACCGAGGTAACAGCACCCTCGAGCGAAGAGGTACGCGTAAGCATCGACGAGGCTCGTGAGATAGCCCAACGCTTCATCGCCCACAACCTAGAGGAGGTTAGCAGCCTGCGCTCTGTACAACACGAGCAGCTAGAGCTCGTCTACAGCGACCTAGGGGATCTGCGCGCACTAGAGGCAGAGGGAGCCCAGCCTAGCTACTATATCTTCAACGTCGATACAGTGGGCTTCGTCATCGTCTCAGCCTCCAAGAGCACACTGCCCATACTTGGTTATTCCGAGGAATCCCCCTTCGTCCCTGCGGACATCCCCGAGTCTATGCGTGCCATGCTCGATGGGATGAAGACGCAGATACAGCAGGCCTCTAGGACCATCAAGCCAAGCAAGAGCATCCAGGAGATGCGCCTAAGAGCTATCGAGGGGCGCCACGAAGGCCTGCGTGCTACCGGCACTGTTGCTCCTCTACTAGGGCGCATCAAATGGAATCAGCGCCCCTACTACAACGCCTACTGCCCCAAGGGGACTCCCGTAGGATGTGTTGCTACGGCTACAGCCCAGATTATGAAGTACTATGAGTACCCAGACCGAGGTGAAGGCTCGCACAGCTACATCTCAGCCTATGGCGAGCTATCTTTCGATTACGACTATCAGATACAATGGGACCGCATACCTGCAGCTAGACTAAGCGCAGCAAATCTACATACCGCCTACTTCAACTACGGTGTAGCTGTAGCCCTAGACATGGGCTTTGGACCGAACGGCTCTGGCACCTGGCAATGGAAGGTCCCAGCCGCCCTAAGAAACTACTACAAGTATCCCAATACCGTCACCAATAGAGACCGCAGCGACTACAACGATAGAGACTGGAAGGCCATCATACGTCGCGAGCTAGATGCAGGGCGCCCCGTACAGTACTGCGGTGGGGGCACTGGCGGAGCACACTCATTCGTCTGCGATGGCTATACCAAGTCTGGGTACTTCCACTTCAACTGGGGTTGGGGTGGTATGTCGGACGGATACTTCCTCCTAGATGGTCTCAACCCAGGCTCTCTAGGTACCGGTGGGGGCTCAGGAGGCTACAACTACAACCAATCTATCGTCATTGGCTTCGCCCCTCCTGCTGGACACGAACCCGTATACCGCAACCTCTACAGCGCCTCTGGTGCTAGCTACTCCTGCACAACCTACATCGCTCAGGTATCCTTCGGGCAGATGGTAAGCACTACAGGTGGATGTAGCGAAAGCGGCTATAGACTCTTCCGCGAAGACATCCCCAGTGTACGCCCTGGTAACGAGTATACGCTACAGGTCTTCCCCGGATTTGAGGATGCGACCTATACAGAGCATTGGCGCGTGTGGATAGACTTCGATGGAGACCGAGAGTTTAGCGACAGCGAGATAGTCCTCAGCGGACAAACCACAGGACGCCAAGGTCTCAGACGCAGCGTACCCATACCCGAGAATGCCAAGTCTGGTACCACTCGTATGCGCGTCAGCATGAAGTGGGGCGATTATCCTGGGCCTAACGAATTATTCAAGTACGGAGAGGTCGAGGACTACGATATAGAGATACTCCCTAGCGGCAATACTCCTCGTCCGGAACCGACCCCCGAGCCTGAGCCCGAACCCACGCCTCCCACACCCGAACCTACACCAGCACCAGGGGGCTACTGCGCAGCTCAGGGCTGGAACTCCTGCAGCACATTCATCGCTGGCGTACAGCTAGCCAATATCAACAACCCCTCAGAAGGCTGTACTAAGGGCTACAAATACTTCGATGCCCTGACCATACGTGTGGAGCCAGGCAAGGAGTACAATATGACGCTAACGCCTGGCTTCCGCTCTACAGCGTTCGACGAGTATTGGCGCGTATGGATAGACTTCGACGACGACAAGCGCTTCGAGGCTAATGAGCTCGTACTCTCAGGCAAGAGCTACCTGCGCAATAAGCTTAGCCAAAACATAAAAATCCCTACTACAGCCACGATCGGGAAGACCGTGCGCATGCGTGTGCTGATGAGCTACAGCGATACCTCCGACCCCTGTGCCGTCTTTGATCACGGCGAGGTAGAGGACTACAACCTTATTGTAGAGAAGGCCAAGGCTCCTACGCCTACGCCCAGCCCCACGCCAGGCAGCTACTGCCAACCTAGTGTACAGGATCCTACAGGAGCATATATCCGCTTCGTGGAGCTTGGCGCCATAGAGAACCAATCGACATACCACAATAGTGGCTACAGCGACTTCTCTGCCAAGGCGGCTAGACTTGTAGCTGGTGCCTCGGTGCGCTACACCATCAGCCCTGAGGATGCTGGTGAGACGCCATATTACTACCGTATCTGGATTGATTATAATGGCAACAAGCGCTTCGAGGATAACGAAATAGTCGTTGCCACGAGCAATGCTCACTCTATCTATGGACGCTTCACACTACCTAAAGCCATCGCCAAAGGATCGTATCGCGTACGTGTCGCTATGAAGGTCGGTGCTTATCCCGAGCCCTGCGAAACTATTAACAGTGGCGAATTTGAGGACTATACCATCTGGGTTAGATAGTATGGTCTGATTCCGAGAGGAGCTGCCGTGAGGCGCTCTGAGGCTAGGGGCTGAGGGATAATCCCTCAGCCCCTAGCTGTATCTGTATAGTCCTGGAGGGTAGCAAGGCCAAGGGCCTCTTGTGCTTATCACAAGCTGACGCTTCTCCTCCGAATAGCCCCGACTGCCCCTACTAGAGGGCCTATCCACGGGATACTAGGCAGCCTTTCGTCCGCTCGATAGGCAGAGCTTCATCCACCTAATAGGTGAATAAGTGTGCACCTATTAGGTGAACGATAGCCGGTCTATATGCCTTGCTTTTGTAGTACCTTTGCCCAAACTAAAGGCTCAGCACTAGGGCTCGATGATAGGATAAATAGATATAACAGAGTATAGATAATGGCAAAATATGGATTAGGACTCGCCCTAAGCGGAGGAAGCATCAAAGGCTTCGCTCATCTAGGGGTACTAAAGCGTATGGGCGAGCTTGGGCTACAACCCGAAATTATCGCAGGCACCAGCGCAGGTGCCCTGATGGGCGCTCTCTATGCCGACGGCTATCAGCCCGAGGAGATACTCGAGCTATTCGACGACCGAGGCTTCACCACGATGGCCAGCCTAAAACCTCTTGGTGGGGGTATGTTTGATACGAGCAAATTCGAGAGCTTCCTCCGCAAGCATCTGCACCACCAGTGCATCGAAGACCTCCCCATCCCCCTACGTATCGTCGCCACCAACCTCGACCGTGGAGAGCAACAGGTTTTTGACGAAGGCCCTCTGGCCAAGTGCATAACCGCCTCCTGTAGCATCCCCGTGCTCTTCAACCCCACAGAGATAGAGGGGACAAGCTATATCGATGGTGGAATCTTCCGCAACTTCCCGGCGAGCGTATTACGCCCACACTGCCAGCTCGTCCTAGGTGTGCACCTCAACCCAGCCCAGCCCAGCGAATACAAGAAGACCATTATGTCCGTAGCCGAGCGCTCATGGCAGCTTATATTCCGTCAAAACGCCCAGTACGATCGTAAGCATTGCGACATCCTCATCGAGCCCCAGGAGGCTATGGACTTCGGGATGTTTGACCTTACCTCCTCTCGCGAGATTATGCAGCTAGGGTACGACCTCGCCAGCCAAGTGCTAGCCAGTGCCGACACACAAAGCAAGCTCGCCGCCCTCAGCTAAGGGGCCTGCACCCCGTGCCCCTCTATTCATCCTAGGGGGCTATCCGAAGTTTCGGATAGCCCCCTAGCTCATTCTAGTAGTCTCAGACACTCTAGATTTCTTCATAAAACTAGACAGCCCCTGCTCTCTCTGCCCTATTCTAGCTCCTTCGGCCCACTAGGCAGACCATGGGCGACTACTGCGGAGAACACACACCCACACGCAGATAATTTCCATGGGAAACATTATACAGATAAAGCTTGTTATACTGACAAACAAAGAACGCTGCCCTAGGCAGCACATACTAACCCTAACAAGACAACGACATAATGCCTAAGTACATTATCGTGGGCGGGGTAGCCGGAGGAGCTACAGCCGCAGCTCGCCTCAGACGAATCGACGAGCATGCCGAAATTATCCTTATCGAGAAGGGGCGATACATCTCTTATGCCAACTGCGGACTACCCTACCATATCGGAGGGACAATTGCAGAACGCTCTAGCCTACTAGTGCAGACTCCTGAGAGCTTCGGCACACGCTATGCTGTCCAGGTACGCACAGAGCAAGAGGTCACCAGCATCGAGCCAGCCAAGCAAAGCATTACGATACGCCGTGCCGATGGCTCGGTCTACAATGAGCGCTACGACAAGCTACTGCTTTCTCCTGGGGCCATTCCTATTCGCCCCAACCTACCAGGGCTCGATAGCCTAGGTGTCTTCACTCTGCGCTCGGTAGAGGATACAGATGCCATCAAGGCCTATATCCAGACGGCTGACGTGAGTCGGGCGGTTATCATCGGGGGAGGCTTCATCGGCCTAGAGATGGCCGAGAACCTGCACGAGCGCGGCATCGCCGTGAGCATTGTAGAGCTAGCTCAGCAGGTGATGGCACCCATAGACTACTCTATGGCCAACATCGTACACGCACACCTAGCCGAGCAAGGCGTCGGCCTGTACCTAGGTCGTGCGCTCGAGGCAATAGCCCCCCAGCCTGGCCAGCAGGCGCTCAACCTACGCCTATCTACAGGCGAGACACTCGAGGCCGACCTAGTACTCCTCTCTATCGGAGTAGTGCCCAACAGCCAGCTAGCACGTCTGGCAGGGCTTGCCCTAGGTGAGCGTGGCGGTATACAGGTCAATGAGTTTCTCCAAACCTCGGATAGCAATATATTCTCTGTAGGGGATGCCATCGAGTATCCACATCCGATTACGGGGAAGCCCTGGCACAACTATTTAGCAGGCCCTGCCAACCGTCAGGCTCGCCTAGCAGCCGACAATATGACGGGCCTAAAGCACCAATACGAGGGCTCCATCGGCACCGCGATTGCTAAGGTTTTCGACCTAACCGTAGCCACGACTGGCCTAGCAGCCAAGGCACTGCAGCGTGAGGGGCTCAACTACCGTAGTGCTACCATCCATCCCTCTAGCCATGCCTCTTACTATCCTGGAGCCATGCCCATGACGCTCAAGCTGACCTTCGACCCCGAGAGCGGAAGAATCTACGGGGCTCAAGCCGTGGGTATCACGGGTGTAGACAAACGCATAGACGCTATTGCCGAGGTCATCAAAATGGGCGGTACCCTAGAGCAACTTATGCAGACGGAGCAGGCCTATGCGCCACCATATTCATCAGCCAAGGACCCAGTCGCTCAGGTGGCCTACGTCGCTGAGAATATCATGCTCGGCAAGGTCGAACCTATCTACTGGCGACAGATTGACGAGTTGCCAGAGGACACGCAGCTCATAGACGTGCGCACACCCGCTGAGTTCGCCCTAGGCCATATCCCTGGAGCAGTCAATATCCCCGTTGATGAGCTCCGTCAGAGCCTCGAGCACCTCGACCCTCAGCGGCCTGTCGTCCTGTACTGCGCCGTAGGACTAAGAGGCTACATAGCCTCCAACATACTCCGCCAGAGAGGCTTCGCCTCTGTACGTAACCTCATCGGAGGCTATCGCCTATGGCGTAGCGCTACGCAGAGTTTTGCCACCCTAGCCCCTCGTCTTATGGAGATAGAGCGGAGGCGACAGAGTCTAGAGGCCTCAGCGACAGAGGGTGTCCCTACAGAGCAGCCGCAACGCATTGATGCCTCGGGCCTCTGCTGCCCTGGGCCTATCATACGCCTTAAGCAGGCCATAGACCAGACGCCTATAGGGGGACGTATCGAGCTCGTCTCGACGGACTCGGGCTTCATAGCCGATGCCAAGGCTTGGTGTCAGAGCACGGGTAATACACTCGTGAGTAGCTCTAGCGATGGCGGACGCTATAGCGCTATTGTAGAGCGCTGTGCGGACTGCCGCATGCCCGAGGTATCGAGCACAAGTCCACGCGCTAAAACCTTCATATTATTTAGCGACGACCTTGATAAGGCCCTAGCAACCTTTGTACTCGCCAATGGAGCTGCTGCTACAGGCGAAAAAGTCAGTATATTCTTCACCTTTTGGGGGTTGAACGCCATCAAGCGTAAGCAGACGAATATCCAGAAAGATGTCTGGGGACGATTATTCGGACTTATGCTCCCGAAAGATAGTAGTGGCTTAGGACTATCCAAGATGAATATGGGAGGCCTCGGGGCTCGCATGATGCGCATGGTGATGCGCAAGCGAGGGGTAGATTCTCTAGAGAGCCTGCGCCAGCAAGCTATCGATGCAGGGGTCGAGTTCATCGCCTGCCAGATGTCAATGGACGTGATGGGTATCGACCGTCAGGAGCTCCTGCCCAATGTTACGATTGGAGGTGTAGCTACTTATATGAATCGTGCCGAACAGGCGGGAGTGAACCTCTTCATATAATTATTATCTTTGCTGTGCTATGGAGAAAATATCATCGATATGCACGATGCGGGACATCGTACGAGCCCTGGCACAGCTAGAGGAAGAACTCATGGCGAGCACAGAGCTGAGCCTAAACGAAGCTATGGCCCTCTGTTGCCTTTCGGGCGAAGAGGTTGCCGCCACAGAGATTGCCCAGCGCCTAGGCCTGCGCAACCCTCATACGTCCAAAATACTCGCCGCCCTAGAGCATCGTCAACTCTTGGTTAAGCGCTACGATGACATTGACCGCCGGCGCATCTACTATGCCCTCTCGACAGAAGGTGAGGTCCTGCTCACACGCCTGAGAGAGCTAGAGCTCCATGTGCCCAATACACTGCGCCCGCTATTTGAGTCTGCCCCATAGCCTAGCTGCACACTGAGCACTACATAATAACGATAGCGCCCCAAGCTGTGGTATTAAGCCACAGCCTGGGGCGCTGTCTGTCTCGTAGGCTTCGCCTAGCGGAGGATAGAAGCTACGACCCCTATGCGGAGCGCCTCTTGGTCCTTTTTGAGTCGAACGAAGTAAGGGAAAAGATACTCGTCAATAGCCGTTGTTACCGTCTGACTAGAGCCATAGGAACTGCTGGTAGAGGCTCGGCGACTTACTGGGATAAGACGTAGGTCTAGGTCCTTGGCTACTGTCCACTGTCCATTGCTGTAGCTGGCATGGCGCTTGAGGTGCTCTGTAAGCATACGGCTGATGTTGTAGAAATTGTAGTAGGCTGCCGTAGAGCTATAGGCTGTCGAGAGGTAGCTAGTACCAGCGGCACTTAGCTCCGTTTTACGGTCTCGGAAGTAAGTAGCCACAGAGTCGGCTGGCATCAGCATCATATAGCCAGGGGGATTCAGCAGTACTTCGCTTGGGTTGTCGACTGTCAGCTTGAGCTGCGTATCTGCCAGGGTCCAGTTCTCGCCTATTGTAGTCTGCCCTTGAGTAGCTAAAAGGCGCTGCATCTGCTCCTTACTAAGGGTGATGGCGGTATGCACGCCAGCAGGCCCCTTGGCGAAGGTATGCGTATCACTAGGCTGTAGCAAGGCTTCCGTCTGGCTACTCTTGAGCCCATCGGCACGAGCTGTAAGCTTAGTATTGATAAAGCTTACGGAAGAGGTCAGAGTACTATCGCCACTAGCATAGCTGTAATAGAGTCTCAGGCGTGTGCCCTCGACCTTGAGGACACTACCGCTACCGGTAGCGTTACGTACATACAGACCTGGGAACACTTGTTTATTGAAGGTCTCCTGCGAGGCAAAGTACTCGGGGTGCTGACGATTGGCTTCGTAAATGCGCTGCCCAAGCTCTGTGCTCAATTTAATGGGGAGATAGTAGGCACTATCGGTCTGAGAGTAATAGTAGCTCTTCTTATTGCGCTCTATGCTCACCACCTGCTGGCCCAGAAGGCGGCTAGCATCGGCATACTGCTCTAGGCTCTGGCTACTAGTGTCCTCACCAGAGAAACTCTGAGGGAGCTCGTATACGGAGATAGCCATAGGAGCAGTCCCCGAGCCGATATAGCCCTCACTAGCAGCAAATAGTAGGTGGAGCTCGACACTATCTAGCCGTCCGTTTACTGGGGTCTGAGCGAAGATTTGCCCCTCAGCCGTACGAAACTGCGTGGCGAAGTCTGCCGAGAACGTGCCGTACGCAGGGTCGCTATATGCCCCGAGCAAGCCCGCAGTAGAGCTACCGGTATAGATACTAGGAGCCTCGACCGTAGAGGCCTCGAACTGTAGGTAATACTTCTCGCTCTCTACCACGTCATTACGTGTCTGTATACCCTCCCCTATTGTGGAGAGTCCGTCCTCACAGCTACTGAGCCCTACAAATGTAAGGCCTAAGCACAGCAAAGCACCATAGTACTTTTTCATATTGTCTGACTAATAAATAGTCTTTTATAGGGTATTATAAAATTCGTTATACACCTCTGCCGAGTGCTCTGCACCAGGGTAGGCAAGCAGGGGCTTACCGCTAGCCTCCGCATAGGCCACTAGCTCACTATCGACATCGGCACTAGCTAGCACGATAGCATCAGCATGCAAGATGGCCAGACGCATCAATGCGCGGAAATCGGTCTTCCCCTCCATAATAGCGTAGTCGGCCGCTGGTATATTGTCCGCCTCTAGCTTACGAAAGAGAGTTTCTGGCATTTCGGCAGGGCTAGGCTCGTTATACAGACTTACGACGAGCTTCGAGCCTGTAAAAGCAGGATCATCGTGATACAGTCTACGCAGGTAAATAGTCGCTAGAGCGGAGAACAGCCCATGGCAGTGTATAATCTCAGGAATCCACCGAAGCTTCTTGACCGTCTCTAGAGAGCCACGGACGAAAAAGATAGAGCGCTCGTCATTGTCGTTGCCAGTCTTAGGGGTAGGCTCAAACATCGTCTTACGCTTGTAGAAGTCATCGTTATTGATGAAGTACACCTGCATACGCGCCGAGGGTATAGAGGCCACTTTGATAAAGAGCGGATGGTCGCGGTTGTCAATGGCTATATTAGCCCCTGAGAGGCGGATCACTTCGTGTAGTTGGTTGCGACGCTCGTTGATGATGCCATATTTGGGCATAAAGAGGCGCACTTCGTTCTTATGGTGCTGTATGAACTCGGGCAACTCGCGCGATACTTTGGATATCTCGCTCTCGTCTACATAGGGAAATATCTCCTGTGAGATGTAAAGGATACGTCTAGTACTCATCAATTATATTACTCGCTGAGGTCATATCTGCATACAATACGCCTCAAATTACTAGTGCAAAGATAGTAAAAAAACGCATACCCCTCGATTGTGCTAGCTAATAGATAGATATAGATAGGAGTAATAACACCAGCCAAGACCACAGCGAAGCCTCGATGACAATAGCCCCTAGACGACCTAAAAATGTCGCCTAGGGGCTATAATGATTAATCTAGAGAATGCTATAGCTTCCCTCCGAGCACACTAATAGAAGCGTGCGCGGTTGTCCTCGATCTTGGCACGCTGGATAACGTTGCCGAAGACACGGCTAGCAATCTG
Source organism: Porphyromonas sp. (assembly GCA_034091595.1). GTDB lineage: Bacteria > Bacteroidota > Bacteroidia > Bacteroidales > Porphyromonadaceae > Porphyromonas. The sequence goes on along the minus strand of JAXFXP010000033.1, from coordinate 1,896 downwards.
GTAGGCTGTAGCCTGCTCGTTTTGCTTAGCCTGAGCCTCTAGGCTAGCGGCATCAGCGCTGTCCTTAGCAACAGGCTGTAGCACCATCACCTCCATACCAGCGACAAAAGGAGCTGAGAGCTTACCAATAGCCGTTGTCATGGCCTTGCCATTGAAGGCCGCAGCCTCGCTACCACGCACTAAGTAATTTACGCCTACGAGCGTATCCACCGTTACGTTTAGCTCGGTGGCATAAGCCTCAAGGCTTGCTAGACCCTTCTTCGTTAGCTTAGCCGAGAGATTCTCTGCTCGTTTCTCGGCTGAGAGGCGTGCTGAGATCTGCTCACGTACCTGACTAAGGGGCATTTGCCCTGCTGGGTAATGCTTATTAGCGCTAGCAATAACGAGATAATCGGTCCCCACTCGGTATACCTTGTCTGTAATATCGCCATCCTCGGCACGTAGCCCCCACGAAACGAGAGAGCGGCTAGAGGGGATATAACCCAGCGTAGGCACAGAGGTAGATACAGTCGTGGACTTAACAACAGTGAAGCCTTCCTTCTCTGCCTTTGCAATCATATCGGAGAACTTACCACCAGCACCTAGGATACGGTTAAGAGCATCGTACTTACCATTGTAAGTTTTCTCAGAGAAACTAGCATCTACTCCTATAAGGGCAAACTGATACTTGTCTACAGCTGGCTTGGCATCTACCGACTGTGCGATGATCTTGAAGCCTCCATTATCGATAACAAATGGCTCTCCGACAGCCTTCTTGTAGACATCAGCAAAAGGCGAGCCTGCTAGCTGTGCCTCGCTGAAGCTATCCATAGGGATACCGTACTGCCCCTGCTGACTGAGGCGCCCACCGTTAGCCTTGCTCGTAGGGTCTTGGCTATACTTAGTTACCAGCTCCTCGAAGTTAGCACCTCCCTTGATAGCACCTACAAGGGAATCCGCCTTGCTGCTCATCAGTGAGTCTAGCACAATCATACGCAGGCCGAGACTCTCGATACCGCTCTTCTTGTTTACGAGCTTGATAAGATTATACTTGTCGCTCACGAGACCAGAGTTGTGAGCGGCACCAGGAGTGGCTGTTTTTAGGAACTCTACCTCGCCAGCCCCTAGGCCGAGCTGGTCTAGCTCGCTACCTGTGAAAAAGACATCTCGATACTGTCCGTTGTGATTACGCACGATATCACCTACGTTCTCGCTCGTAGCAGACTGCAGCTCGGCAAAAGCTTCCTGCACAGTCTTCTCTGCAGCCTTATAGTCCTCAGCACTAGGTGTTACCTGTACTGCGATGTAGCTCATATCCACAGATGGCTCCTGAGAGCGGAAGAAATCTTGATGACCGTCGTAGTACTTCTTGATCTCATCCTCACTAGGAGTATCAGCCTTGTCTGTACCAGCCATAGGCGTACTACGTACTAGAGCAACTGTACGTGAGCCATCGCCCACAGCTAGCTCTTGGTCTAGCTTGGTGATCTTGTAGCTACGGGCCAAAAGCGTGTGTACCTTCTGCTGCAGACGAGAGGTCTGTATACTCTCCTGCAAGCTATTCCACTGCGCCTGGATGCCACGCATACCCTGCTGTTGCTCGGCAGGCATAGCCTTGATAGACTCATCACTGAGCTGCTTGATAAGCTCAGTAACGGCCTTGCTGTCCTGCATATTCACGCCGAAAGCGGCAAAGAACTGCTGCGCCTGAGGAGCAGGCGTTACCCCGCTACCGGTAAGGAGAGCATACACCTCATCGGGCGTTACGCTGATGCCGATTTCGCTAGCCAGCTTACCTAGGAGGTGCTCAGCCGTGATTTGCTGGGCAAGGGCGTTGTTGGCCGTCATACGTTGTTCGTCGCTAAGCTGTCCGCCAGACTGCTGCTGCATTTGCTCGCTGATGACCTGTAGGCGACG
>JAXFXP010000032.1:0-3439 GCA_034091595.1 Porphyromonas sp. | reverse complement strand
GCTCGGTGCCAACCTCACGCACAGGTTGATTGTGGCTGCGGTGGCCGTACTTCATCTTGCTGACGGTAGCACCAGCAGCTGTAGCCAATAGCTGATTACCCATACAGATACCGCAGATGGGCTTGCCCTTGGCAAGAGCCTTGCGAATATGCTCTACCGTAACGCTGCACATATTGGGGTCGCCAGGACCATTGCTGAGGAATAGCCCATCGAAGTCAATCGTATTGAAATCATAGTCCCAAGGCACACGATAGAGCGTAACGTTGGGGGCTAATAGCTGGCGTACGATGTTGTTTTTGGCACCACAGTCTACGAGTACGACCTTCTTTTCACCATTACCATAGACCTGCACCTCCGTAGGCGACACCTCGGCGACGAGGTTACGCTCGTTGTGGTCTACGAAGGGGATGTCTTCGCCACCAGAGAGTACTATCTTCCCCTTCATAGAACCCTTCTCGCGCAAGGTCTTGGCCAGCTGGCGTGTATCGATACCCGTAAGCCCTACTACGCCTTCGCGCTTGAGCCAAGCCTCTAGACTCTCCACGGCATTCCAGTGACTGTAGGTCTCGGCATATTCGCTGACAATAAGAGCGAGTGGATGTATGCGACTGCTCTCCCAGTAGCGCTCGATGCCGTATTCGTCGCATTCATTGCTTGGTACACCATAATTGCCAACCAGAGGAAAAGTCACCACCATCATCTGCCCACGATAGCTCGGGTCTGTAAGGCTCTCCGTGTAGCCTGTCATAGCTGTATTGAAGACTACCTCCCCTGCTACGGGGCCTTCGTGCCCGAAGATGAAGCCCTCAAAACGGCTTCCGTCCTCAAGTATTAAACTTGCTTGCTTACGATTATACATATATGCTTTACTTAGGTCTATACTGATTAAATAAGTCTTGAGTTGCAAAAAAGGGCGAAGCCACAAGTAGCTTCGCCCTAAGGAATAGTTGCTTACGAAGCCAACAACACTAAGAGTAATAGGCTAACTCTTTAGGAAGTCTTGCTCCATATAATCGATAAAGGCTTGATTAACAAGATGAGTACCACCCGGTGTCGGGAAGTCTCCCGAGAAGTACCAGTCGCCTCTATGGTTCGGTATAGCTTCGTGCTGACCTTCTAGGCTCTGGAATACTAGCTCTACCTCGGCCCGAACGTGCGGTGGCTTGAGCAACTCTACCATCTTGGCCGAGATTTCATCGACAGTAAAGAGCTTGTAGACAGCTTTCACTACATTCTCTACAGGCTCATCCCACGGTAGTTTACGCAGCTCTATAGCTCTCTGGTACTGCTCGTGCAGGATATGCTCTAGCCCTCGCTCCCGAATTAGGGCCACCGTAGCACGGAAAGCAATAAACTCGCGCATCTTGCTCATATCGATGCCGTAGTAGTCGGGGTAACGTATCTGCGGACAACTAGAGACAATTACTATTTTGCGGGGCTGGAGTCTGTCTAGAATGCCTAGGATGCTCTGCTGAAGCGTAGTCCCACGTACGATACTATCGTCTATCACTACTAGATTATCCACCCCAGGATTCACTGTACCGTAGGTGATATCGTAGACGTGCGCAGCCAAATCATTACGACTTTTAGCCTCACTAATGAAGGTACGGAGCTTAATATCCTTAATGGCAACCTTCTCGCTACGCAGACGACGGGCCAATACACGTTGCAATGCCTCATCACTCAGTGTTCCCGACTTAATGGCCTCGTACTTCTCCGCATTCAAGCGTTCATTGAGCCCCTCAAGCATACCATAGTAGGCAACTTCTGCTGTATTCGGGATGAAAGAGAACACAGAGTTATCTAGGTCGCCGCCGATAGCCTGCATGATCTGCTCCGTAAGATTACGCCCCAGAGCCTTGCGCTCCTTGTATATATCTTGGTCGCTACCACGAGAGAAATATATACGCTCAAAAGAACATGGTTTTAGCTCAGTCTTTGGCTCTAATATCTGCTCAGTGCGTGGTTTGCCAGCTCTATCAATCAGCAGAGCTTCGCCAGGCTTTAGCTCTATAATGCTATCTACGGGTACGTTCATTACCGTTTGTATCACGGGACGTTCGCTGGCAATGACGATAGCCTCGTCATCTATGTAATAGAATGCAGGACGAATGCCCCAGGGGTCACGCATCGTATAGCTCTCTCCACTACCGGTAAGACCACACATTACGAAGCCTCCGTCCCACAGGGGAGCACACTCACGCAGGACGTTAGATAGGTCCATACGTTCCTCTATATAGTGAGTGATATCCATCCCTCGCAGCTCGTGCTTTAGGCTCTGCCGGTATAGGCGCTCTACCTCCCTGTCTAGTCTATGCCCGATCTGCTCCAGAAGGATATGCATATCAGACACGTGGCGGGGATGCTGACCAACTGAAGTAATACGTTCGAAGACGTTATCGACGTTCGTTAGATTGAAGTTACCACAGATTGCTAGGCACTTCGCACGCCAGTTGCTACGGCGTATCATCGGGTGTACATAGGTAAGCCCGCTCTTGCCCGTAGTGCTGTAGCGTAGGTGTCCCATATAGCATTCGCCAGCGAAGGGCAGCTCTGCCTCGGCATACTCGGCATTGTGCATCAGCTCCTCAGGTACGCCTTTGTAATGGCTGTGTAGGTGGTCGAATATCTCCTGTATTGCGGCAGATCCTTCGGCCCGCTCGCGATAGAGGTATTCATCACCAGCCTTACTATTCAGCTTCACTACGGCTAGCCCTGCTCCCTCTTGTCCTCTGTTGTGTTGCTTCTCCATCAGGAGGTAGAGCTTATTGAGGCCATACTGCCACGTGCCATACTTTTCCTGATAGTAGCTAAGAGGCTTACGCAGACGAATAGCGGCTATACCGCATTCATGCTTTAGTGGTTCCATCTAAGTTGTCTATAATGTCTTACGTTATTCTTTAATGATTGCTCTAAGTCTAGTCTCTAAGCCCTGGATCATCTCCCATATCCTCTCTGCTGCTCCATCGACAAAGGGAGGTATCTCTGCAAACTGTCTATACGCCTCCTCATCTTCCCAAAGGGTACGTACTCTCTCATATAGTTCCTCCTCTTTACCCTCTTCATAACGCAATATAGCATCGGGATTAAGAATACCTGGTTCGAGATAAGCACCCCAGTAAATGGGGATACAACCTGAGGCTATACACTCAAAGATCTTCTCTGTCGTATAGCCATCACCAAGGGAGTTCTCGGGACATATATTGAAGCGATAGTTTCTCAGAAACTCTTCCTTTACATCTCCATACTTCTCTTTGAGATCATTGGTGTTCTTACGAAACTTGCCACCAAAATCCACCATTCCCAAGGGAGATATAAGATCTGCCAAACGTCCTCGCAACTTGCCGTGGTCGTGACTTGCAACCAAGACAGTAAACTTATCTCGCTTTGGGCTAAGTCTTGTACTCGGGTTATTTAGTCTTTGGATTAGTTGTTTGAT
>JAXFXP010000031.1:0-7435 GCA_034091595.1 Porphyromonas sp. | reverse complement strand
TTACGAAAATAGTCTTGTACTACACTTCTGTATAATGTCAATATCAAATATCTCAAAGATCTCTATTCGCTAATCAAGCGGTATCGCTACCCGCTTAATCTCTTGTCGTCTTTGCTCCCGACTCGCCCCCTCGCTTGAAGGCCCCGTTCCTGTCGTTTGCGAGTGCAAAGGTAATACAAGTTTTCTATTCCCGCAAATGTACAGACGAAAAAGTTTTCTACCCAACAGGAAAGAAACTGCCTAATGACGCTATAATCCGATACTTACAGGCAGAGAGAAAAATTCAACGGATATTCGATTGACTTGTGTGCAATGGTTAGTAGGCAGTGCTCAGTGGGCTGGGGAGACAAGCAGTTACCAAGTACTAAGTACTACCCACCCGGCACTAAGCGACACTACCCTGCCCCTATAGCGCAACTATTACCTACCTATACTAAGAGCAAGCTAAGCTCCGAGATACTGCCAAGTGGACACCAGCGACTGAACGGCTGGACACCCATCAGGTAAACTAAGCAACACATAATAGGTCGACAATCGGCTGCATAATAGGCTAACGAACCACCGCATAATAGGCCGGCAAGTGGTCGCATAGTAGGCAAAAGATTCCTCACACAAGAAAAAGCTAGAGCCCGCTCTCGGAGCGGGCTCTAGCCAGGTATATTACCACGAAGCCTATAAGCTCGTAGTGGAAAGGATTTATTGCCCAACGACTAGGGCACGATTGAGCTTAATCCAGTTATCAGGGTTGCTCTTATCCTCGAGACGTATCCATTCGGTCTTCACGAGGTCATTCGTTGTTACACGGAAGCTACGGCTCTTCAATTCCTCATTATATAGGAAGCTACCATCCGCAGCCTTTACCTGCCCCAGACCAGAGAAACCTGCTAGCATCAAGCGTGCCAAGCTTTCTTCGATATGACGTGCCTGATCACTGAGTATGCGGCTAGGTTCATAAACAAAGGTCAACTCCGTAGGGCTGTCCACGGTAACCTTGATGGGCAGATAGGCGATGAAAATCATTCCGGTCTCGAGCTCCATCGCCACTGCATACATACCAAAGTCCGTAAAGCCTGGATACTCCGAAGCACCAAAGTCCACGTCTAGGAGCATATACTTACCCGCATTGACCTCGTTGAACTTGTCGAAGCCCTCCTGGAAGCGTCCCGACATCTGTGCTGTCGGCTCACCACCAGAGTAAACACTCCAGAGCTCTTTGGTATCAGCTATTAGCTCAGATATAGCAAACACACGTGGCTCCAACTTGGCCTTACCATCGCCAGAGCTAAGCACAACATTCGTCTCTGAGCTACTACTGAAGTTCTGCACACTTACCCCATCCAAGGTAAAAGGCTGGTACAACTCTAGCCCCTTGGCAGTGTATACGAAGGCAGAGTTTAGCACTACCTCATTATTATCATCCAGCAAGCGAAGCTGTCGGGTTAGAGCATTCATACGCCCCATATATGTCTTGCCCCCTATGCTCAACTGTACTCGTGGCATCACGAAGGCTTTACTAGCAGCCTGTATCGCCTCCAGCTGGTTCTGCCAAGATTCGGCCGGAGCAGGCGTCAGTACAGCGAGGGACTGTGAGTGCATCCCTCTGAGTACTACCCTATCGGCAGCCACCGACACAACTTGGAATGAGTTATCCCCCTCCAAGCCTCTATTACTAGAGGCACCAGCGAAGCGACCTAGCAAACTCTCGTCGCCACGCTCCTGTTTATCCTCAGCAATGGTGCGGCTAAGGTTAGGTTCGGCAAAGAGATGAATAGCCTTGTTTTCCGTATCGAAGTTAATACTCGTCAGTATGGAGTTGTCAATTGTATAGTATGAGCTGTAGGTCTTGCTCGGGTCGAGTAGCTCGTTAGCAGCCTGTACCCTCCCATCAGAAGAGAATTTAAGTAAGACCGTATAACCGCCCCACTTCTGATCGCCCGAGGGGTATATGCGGGCCACCCATCCATTACTAGGGGCAATCAGAGCGCTCTGCACCTGATGCAAGCTAGCCTCGATACGCTCTGATGGCGTAGTCGCGAAGGTAGGATCCTCGGTACGGGTACAGCTAGAGAGCAAACCCAGCGAGGCTACAGCGACAGAGACTAAATACTTATATATATGTGTCATCGTCTAATTCCTTTATTTAATAGCGACAGAGTTGATGTCTATCGTCGATATATTGTTGTGTCGACGTTGCACTGCATCACGTAGAGCATCGAGCTCTATGTTCCACTCTGTCTTGAGGTAAGCACGCACCATAGCCAGCTTCTGTTTGATAGCATTAGCTCCAGGCCCAGCCAAGATCAAAAGCGTTTCCCAGGTGTGAGGTGTTTCCATAATATACGTAGCCTGCACCTCAACAAAGTCTTCGTCAGGACTTGCCGTAGAATACGCTGAGATAAAGCCTGCTCGCAAGGCATTAAGGTCGAGATAGCCACTCTTATTCATGTAATAGGCTAGCTGACTATTAACCCTGCGCCATAGCTTCCCCTCTTCGCTCGCATAAAAAGTCGTCTGCAGAGCCTCGCGTTCGGCGGTCTTGGCATCTAGCTCGGCCTGCTTAGCCTCTGCGTCCGTAACGAAGAAGTCCTCCAGCTCTGCGGTCAAGCGCTCTATATCGCTCGTCAGAGCAGCATAGCGGTCTAGGAAAGTCTGTATGCTAGGATTACTTGCTTTGACCTCACTGCGTATCGTCTGATCCACAGTACTAGCCCCCTCTAGCTCCGCCCAATAGGTGGACCACTGCGCCCCCTGATATTGTGTGGGCGTGATGGCTCGGTACTCCTGAGAGAAGCTCTTAGTTTGGTTCTGAATGTGCCCAAACTCATGGTGCATCGTATGGAACATCTCACTAATCTGGTCGAAGTTCTCGAGGTTCACACTATTGAGTCCATAGATGGAGATCTTACGGCCACCCTCAGCAGCCCCTTGGTCGATAGTACCATTCATATTGTAGAGATGCGAGCCACCAAGCTGCAAAAGCTTAGGGAATAGGCTACGTACAAATAGCTGCGAACCCGTTACCTCGTCGTAGGCCTCGAGGCAGGCGTGCTTAGTAATATGTGCAAAGCGAATAGCCTGCTCGTAAGACACTGGTGTGATGTAGGCCTCAGGATCAAGCTCGTTGTTGTTGAGGCGATACTGTATATTGATGTTATATGGCTTCAGGAAATTATGCTCCAGCCACTTATCGAAGTCTGTCTGCGTAGCGGTAGCTGACACCTTCGTAACCATCTGCTCCGGATTAGGCTCATCGCTAGCACAACTAGCAAGCCCCATAAACGCCAGAGCAAGGGTCATATGTATCCAATTCTTGTTCATTGATGTAATAGGTTTATAAGCCCTACTAACGAGGGTTGGGTGTTAGACCTGCTGCAATGACCTCTGCAGGCAACTGTATAGCGTGATGCTTGTCTCTAGCCGAAAGCGTATACTCTAGCTCGCGAATAGCCGAGCCAGAGAGTACCGTGCTACGCTGCAGCGCTATGCCATAGCGCTTGATATCAAACCAGCGAAGCCCCGTGTGCAGGGTTTCGATACGGCGCATATGCAGTAGCACCTGTAGGAATTGCTCGTGCTTCTCGTCTCGCAGAGCGAAAGTTGGCTCCATACGCTTACGTGGCGAGGGGCTCTTGGCCGTAGCGTAGAGTGTAGCCTCGTTCCAGCGGGCTATCCGCTCAGCATCAAGAGTCTGATAATCGGTAGTAGCATTGGCAAGCCATGCATTCATATCTAGCAGAGCAAGGTCATACTGCCCCTTATTGATATAAGCCTCTGCACGCACTAGGAGTGTCTCGTCTGTCGTAAACTCGGGGATTACTGAGGTATTATAGCCACTAGCTGACCCTGGTGATACAGGTATCATCAGAGCTGGGTAGCGGGTGATAACGGTCTTATCTGAGACCATAGCGCTGGGCTCTAGCTTGAGCTTACTATCGTTTTGGCTCTCGCTCCACCAAGCAGCACGGGCCCCTGTCGTTTCGCTCGTAGCTAGAGCACTTCGGTGGTTATAGCGTGCACCACGTACAGAGTAAGGGCCGAAGACGTATCCAGCCTGCGTAGTCCCGGCAAGGAAGAAGATATTATTACGCTCATTATACTCCGTGAAGGCCAAAGCTCTATTCTGATAGGAGGTACTCGGCAGAGCTAATATCGCATCATAGTTTCGCAGCGCAGAGTATGGACTGCTGCCCAGTGTCAGGCTAGCATACTCGATAGCCTTGTCCCACTGCTGGTAGTAGAGATAAAAACGAGCTGCGAAAGCATAGGCAGCCTGACGTGTGAAATGAAACTTCTTACCCGTCGTATGGATAGCATCATCTAGAAGCTTTACCCCCTCCTCGAGGTCTCTGGCTATGTGCTCGAAGTTGTCCGCTACGCTCTCTCGGCTATAGCTAGCATCGATGCTTTTCTCTGGCTGAGTTACGTAGGGGACCCCTAGCTGAGTAGCAGCTGTCTGAGGGTCATAGCCAACAGAGAAAACATTACTTAGTACGAAGTGGCCCCAGGCACGACAGAGTAGCGCCTCACCACGCAGAGCACGATTCTGAGCTGTCTCGGGTAGCTGAGCTAGCTGATCGAGGGCTACATTGGCGGTGTTAATAGCCTTATAGTTGTACGACCATATCACCACAGGCGCATCACTATCGACATCAACGGGATCTTGCCAAGCAAATACTTGGTCGTAAAAACGCGAGGTACGGTCTCTGTAGTCGTAGGCCTCCTGCACGTTGTCGCTAGACATCTCGGCCAAGACAGAGTAGAAGCCACCCTGAGAATAAGCAGAGACTAGTAATTGCTGCACCGACTGGGTACTGTTTACCTCCTTACGGTCATCCGGAAGCGTCGAGAGGAAGTCCGAGCAGCTCCCCAGAGAGAGCGTCACCAGACCGAGGAAGAGTGTTATATATTTTTTGCTTATCATTGCTTACTGTAATATAAGTTGTGCTGAGCTTAGATACCAACTCGTAGCGTCATAGTAAACTGACGTGGCAATGGTGTGGCTACACCCCCAGCGTTTAGGAATTCGGGGTCTTGCCCATTGAGGCGCTTATCAGCGTAGAGCAACATCAGATTGGATGCCTGCAGCTTTAGGCTAAGACTGCTTACGAATAGCGCCTTGGCCCAGGCCTGAGGGAAATCGTAGCTGAGCGAAACCTCCTTCAGACGTACAAAGTCTCCCTTAGCTATGCGTGCCGTAGAGTAGTTGTAGGCACTGTAGGCTATCGAAAGATCCTGACGAGGCACCTGACTACCGAGACGATATACCTGCTCTCGAGTGGCAATCACGGGCACATCGGTATGCGCCTCATCCCCCACAGCTACCCAGCGGTTATCAAACTCCTTGGGCATAGCACGCAGGTCGTCATACTCAGAGGCGAAGACTGGGTCTAGGCGCACCACGCTGCCAAAGGCATAAGTAAGGAATACATTGAGGTGCCATCCTTTGTAGGTAAGCGTATTGCCCAGCGACCCAAAATGCTTTGGGTCTGCCGTCCCCTCATACTTGAGCCAAGAGGTATTCTGACGCTCCTGGAAGTCAATCTCCCCAATGGTACGCGCTCCCGTCTCGTTGTAGAATGTAGGCAAGCCCTCCTCATTGAGTCCTGCGAAAGGTATAGAGAAGATAGCCCCCACCGGATAACCCTCACGAGCGAAGCCTGTACCAGAGGTCAGACTGCGCACATTGGTACCTCCACCAGCGTTTAGCTTAGTAACCTTATTGGTCGCATAAGAGTAAACGAAGTCTGTTACCCAGCGGAAGTCCTTAGTCTTGATATTGGTTGATGACAGCGAAAACTCTACCCCCGATGAATTCATAGAGGCAACGTTACCCATCTTGATAACCTGCCCGTCCACCCCGAGAGTGGTCGTAGGCCCAATGAGATCGAAATTATTACGACGATACCAATCAAAGGCTAGATTAAGTCTTCCGTCCCAGAGACCAGCCTCGAAGCCTAAGTTAAGCTCGTGTTTTTTCTCATAGGTCAGCTTATTATTCTCGCTGTTAGCAATCTCTAGTGCTACCTGCTGCATAGAGCTGGGGTAACGCCAGGGACTACTTGAGACTACTATTATAGACGAGTTCGTGACGCTACTAGGTCCTTTGTCTGCTGTGAGCGAGTACGAGGCCTTGAGCGTGAGCGATGACAGTGGCTCTAGCTTTGCGAACCAAGACTCTTCGTGCACATTCCAGGCAAACGAGGTGTTCCAGGTAGGCAGCCAACGGGCTGATATACTCTTCCCCATTTTATTGGAGCCTTCGTAGCGCAAAGTCCCATTGACAGTGTATTTGCCTCGGTATGAGTAGGTGGCATTAGCAAAGAGTGCTACATTACGATAGTAGCTATTACTGATACTCGTTAGATCACCTCCTTGCTCCTTGAGTTGCTTATAGAATAGAGGGTCCATAAACTGTATCCCCCCCATATCATATAGGATACCGGCTACACGATCCGTACGGTTATATCGGTCTAGCGAGTTGACCTCTATACCAGCAAAGGTATTGAGTATATGCTGGCTCTCTGCCCCAAAGTCGCGGCTGTACGTCCCCGAGAGGCGAGTATCCCAACCAAGGAGGCTATACTCCGAACGATTGGCGAAGCCTCCCTGAGGTAACACAGACACAGGCTCTGCATATATCTGGTAAGGGTCGGTGTAGAGGTACTTGTTGTTGTTGCGAATTGTAGTCGTACCCATAGCCCGATAAGCCTCTGCTTGGTTGGAGTACTCTGTAATCGTATGCTCCGTATTACTGCCCGAATACTTAACGTCAGCCAATAAAGCTAGCTCTAGACCTCGCAATGGCTTATACTTAAACTCTCCTTGAAACTTCAGATCGACTACCTTTAGGTTAAGGTAGTTGTTATCTAGCTCGTGGAAGATATTAAAGGGAGCATAGTTACGCACGTAGTAAGCTCGAGGGTCTAGCGTACGTGAGGAGTTAAGGGCATAAGAGTAAGGATTGATATCGAAGTCTCGGCTCACCACCCCAGTGATAGGGTTAGCCTCACGTGCTACCGTCCCCGGAGCCCTCTGGTTACGTAGAGAGGCATTCGCCAAAACATTGAGCGAGAGCTTGGGGTGTATATTGTAGGTCGTATTGATATTAGCGGTATAGCGGTTTACCTTACTCTGCAAGGTCCATCCTGGGTCTACAAGGGCAGACACAGAGGCATACATCGTCGCCTTGTCGCCACCCGTAGTCATACTTACCGAATGGTTATGCATTATATTACTGCGGAATAGCTCGCCAAACCAGTCGGTATTGCGCAGCTCACTCTCACCTAGGTAAGCTCGACGCGACGCCACGCTATTGTACAGTGTACCATTATTTACCTGCTCCCACATCTTGCCATAGACTCCACTATTGGGCGCATTCGATACGTCAGCAATATTAAGCCAGCCCTTGTCTTCCATCTCTAGGTAGACGCCCATC
>JAXFXP010000030.1:0-15024 GCA_034091595.1 Porphyromonas sp. | reverse complement strand
GCCTAGTTCTAGCGACTAGTGTCCTCTTTGCCCTCGGCTTGTACGGAGCGGCGCAGCTAGAGCTCTCGTGGTGGTACTGCGCAGTGGTGCTAGTTGGGGCTCTTATCTATGTTTTCGTCAAGCGCAAGCACGAGAGCATACTTTTCCCCATAATGTTGATGTCGGCCTTCGTAGCGCTCTCTGTCTTCTCTGGAGATTTCTCGCAGCGTCTGGCGGACCGCAACAGCATGTACGCCAATATATGGGACAACTCGCTCTATGGTGGCGACCAAATAGCGCATGGTATATGGGCGCTTGGCTCGGGCGGTCTTCTGGGCCAAGATCTCGGCCTAGGTCTTAGCCGGGTGATGCCTGCCTACAACACGGATATGATCTTCGAGAGTATCGGGGAGGAGCTAGGTATAGTCTTCCTACTCATTTTATTGGTGCTGTACATTTTCCTCTACCTACGTTGTCTGCGCATCGCTCGTAATACGGGCAATAGTCTATTCGCCTACATCATCGTGGGCATCGCTACGGTTACGCTGGTACAGTTCTGCGTTATCGTGGCCGGATCGCTAGGGCTTATTCCGCTCACGGGTATTGCAGTCCCCTTCCTTAGCCGTGGGGACTCGAGTCTACTCGTGAACCTTATGGCTTTTTTCATCATCCTCTTTCTCTCGCAGACTGTAGGTACTAAACAGGAGGTCCAGCAGCTATCTAAGCGCTACGACAAGCCTAACGTGTATCTCTTTGCTAGCTTTGCTACTATTGTACTTATATTCTGCATCAAGCTTGGGGCCGTTTACTATGAGTCGGACAAAACAATAGTACGCCCTGTGAAGACCCTTTCGCGTCAAGGGGAATGGATTTTGAGCGAGAATCCTCGCCTGACGATCCTCAAGCAAAAGCTGCCGACAGGCAATATATACGACCGTAATGGTGTACTCCTGGCGACGAGCGACAGAGAGGCTTATCTCTCTGCGGAGCCTACGGTACAGCGTCTGGGAGGAGATATGGCGGAGTATCGACGCCAGAAGCGTAGGACGCAGAGACGTTATTACCCTTTCTCCGAGAGGCTGATCTATTGGCTGGGCGATGCTGAGAGTGGGCTGGTGACGAGTCCACGTCTCGGCTATGTGGCCGAGTACCGTCTGAGAGAGCGTCTCAGTGGCCTGCCTAGCGCTGCAGTCGTGCGCGACACGCTGGTCTCTAGTGATACTTACCAAGAGGCCTCCTATCTGCCTCAGGAGCGGCGTGAGTCTCGTCTCCGACAGCTAGACAACAGCGCTTATGTCCCTTTCTTGCGGGCAGGTATCCATAGCGATCTGGTCAAGTCTTATGATGTATCTAAGTACGACGTGCGCCTGACGCTAGATCTAGGTCTACAGCAGACGATCAGCAAGATACTAGAGCAGGACTACCCTGGTCTGCGTAGCTCCGTAGTGGTAACGTTAGCCAAGACGGGGGATGTACTCTCCTCTGCCAATCATCCTCTGCCTAAGCGTGATGAGATACGCCGGATGAATGATTTCCATCCCCAATACTACCAGATGCTCTACACACAGGCTTTCGGCTATGATGCTGTCGTAGCGGATCGGGACTACGGCATTAGCAGGTATACCACCCCTGGCTCTAGTATCAAGGTGATCGACGCTATGGCTTACTTCAATAAAGCAGGCCGAGCAGCCACGGAGCGGAGCTTCGTCTTTTACGATACCGAGCGGCTGCGCAGCGACGAACCTATAGGTCGTGTAGATCTACGTACGGCCATTGTGAGGTCGAGCAATCTTTACTTTATCGCCCTAATGAATGAGGAGGAACTACACCATCAGCTCTTCCCTCTATACCATAGTGTAGGGATGCACATAGTGCCACGTGGAGCCTACAATATTGATAAGCCTAGTAGCGTCGATGAGCATCTGCTCTACCGAGATTGGTATGATGCTGTGGATGCTAACATAGGTAAAGCCTACAAAAATCCTAAGTATCAGCGCACACGAGATAAGTATCTGCACTCCGACTACTCATTTATCGCTTGGGGGCAGGGACTCGTAGAGGCGACGCCCCTACAGATGGCACGTCTCTATGGGGCTGTAGCCAATGGCGGTGTGCTACAGCGTAGTCGCTTTGTCCTCAGAGACTATAGTGGGGATGTACCTCCCGAGGTGCAGGAGCGTGTAATGACTTCTGAGGAGACGGCCGAGCTACTGTCGGGCTATCTCAGCGAGCAATCGCTACGAGTGTCTCAGCGCCTAGAAGGCCTAGAGGTCCACGGTAAGACGGGTACGCCACAACGCTACGTACGTCGATATAACCCACGCACCAAACGCTCTACGCAGGTTTTGGTCCGGGATGGTTGGTACGTGTGCTATGTGCCAAACAGTAAATACAGTGGCTCTCCCCTTGTGCTGTCTATACGCTTAGAGGGGGTGCGAGGCTCAGCTGTAGCACAGGATTTGGCTGTTAGAATCCTAAGCCAGATGCAGGCAGGAGGGTATTTTATCACTCAGTAAGTGTGATGCTAAGCCGAGGTTAAGTAAGTGTATCATAAATAAATTAGGGAAGAGCCGTATGAATATATTCGAGAAACTAGCCAAACTGATAAATGGCCAAGACGAGGGCGTAGAGGAACGGTCAGAGCCGACTACTAAGGCCAAGCCTAGTATGGGCTTAGCCAGTAATAGTATAGACCTAGCCGACGCTGTAGAGAATCGTGTAAAGCATAGTCTGCAGCCTTACTTTTTCGCGGCCGACCCACCTACCTTGGCCGCTATACGCCTGCATCTAGAGCCTAATAGCACTGAGGAGCATATGCCGCTGGCTTTGCAGGCTACGTGGGATGCCGAGCGTATAGCACAGTTGCAGGCAGGACTGCGTAATGTGGGGATTTGTTTTGCTCCGACCTTTGAGGTTTTGGTACAGGCCAGCTCCGAGTCTTTCGATAGATACCCTCGAGCACTTGATAATGTCGCTGTCGAGCTGGTATTTCGTGAGGCTGTAGCCCAAGGATTAGAGTTGGTTTTGAGAGCCGTTACAGGCCATACCTGGGAAGATGAATACGTACTTACGCCTGAGGGGAACGGGGGGAGACCTTACTATATAGGTAGGGGCAAAGCTCCAAAGTTCCCAGGGCGGCCACGGAGGACAAACCATATTGCCTTCGTAGACCCAGAGGAAGACCCCAATCCCGCATATGAGGTAAACAAGTACGTGAGCCGTGCTACTGGGCGTATTCGCTATGACGAAGAGCGTCAGGGCTTTGTCTTGGCTAACGAGATGTCTCAGGGCGTACTACGGATCTTTCGCACCAACGCTCGAGGCGAAGAAGAGGAGCTAAGGCTCAGCATCCCCAACTATGATTACCTACTGATGGATGGTGATATGATCGTTATCAATCGGGAGGTAGAGCTGAGTGTAACTTTACGCCGAACCAGCGAATAAGATAAGACTATGACAAATCCGTATGGCATAGCTATCAAATCTTACGCCACCCTACCAGAGGACCTAGAGCACGTTGGTGATGGTCTCCCCATTGGGGAGGGTGCTTGCTCTAGGGTCTATAAGGTACGTAATAAGAGGACTGGACAGCTGTATGCCCTGAAGATACTCTCGATACACAAACAGTACGAGGAGGAGGTCTTGCAGGAGTTCATCAATGAGCTTGCTATCCTCGGGCGCATACATCATCCCTCGGTAGTGCGTGTGGAGGACCACTTTCTTATCGGGGGGCAGCCAGCACTACTGATGGAGTTTATCGAGGGGGATTCCTTGGGAGCCCTCCTCTCGCAGCGCGGCTACCTCTCTACGCAGGAGGTCCTAGAGGTTTTGGGCTGTATGGCCGAGGGGTTGGTAGCTTGCCACAATATGCAGGTCCCTATGGGGGAGCAGGGCACGGCCAGCGAGACTGTATTGCTCTCGGAGCACGCTATCATACACAACGATATCCACCTGAAGAACATTATCCGTACCCAGCGTAGTGTTGGGGGCTATGGCTACAAACTAATCGATTTTGGGCTTTCCTTTGTCGATAGTCGTAGAGTGCGTGCTGAACATATAGAGAATGGCATGCTTGAGTTTAAAGCTCCCGAGAAGTGGCAGCCAGAGCTAGGTACTCTAAGTACCCGTAGCGACATCTATAGCCTGGGTGTGGTACTGTATACCCTCTTGGCGGGTAGCCCTCCCTTTGGTTGGGTGGACCACCGGGACGTACTGGCCCACAAGCGTCAGCGGGAGCTATGCCTAGGGGGAGTGATACCTACGCTGTGGTACCGTCGCCAGTCTGCCATAGAGACGCGCGAGTATGTTTATCCTAGTCGACCAGATTACCCCTATTGGCTTGATGCTTTGATTCGTAAGTGTCTTGCCCTTGATCCCCGAGAACGTTTCCGATCAGGGCGAGAACTGCTCGCAGAGTTACACAGAGGTTTGCAGGGTAAAAGCCAGAGTGAGTGGCCAGAGCTCATACCCAAAGAGGAACCTCTCCCTCGGGCGACGTCTAGTACCACGCTTACCTCGGAGCTAGAGTCTGCGTCGCCTAGAGTGGAGACGCCCAGAGCTGGTGTAGCTCCAGTTCCCTTAAGAGCTAAGCTGAATACTGCCTGGGATAATCTGAAGCGTATAGGGCTCATCATCCTTTGTGCTACGGGGCTGGTAGGTGCCATTTATGCGGGCAGTATTTTGCTTTTCGGAGGGAGTGCATCTCCCGAGAGCTTAGATGAGGCTGAGGAGCGTCTTCGCTTGGAGGAGTACCTTGCAGCAGACCTGGCGGCACAGGATAGCATAGGTATTAGTAAGATAGAGCCTTACTTAGCTTTTCCTCTAGACTACTATGGCATCACATTGCGCAATGAGAGTGCTTTTCGCAAACACTATCGTCGAGGTATAGCCTCTATCAAGCGCAAAGAGATGGAGCTAGACTCTATCGTGGCTCGGGGAGAGCGTAGCTATATGGTCTATCGTAAGCTAAGAGTCCACAAGGGGCGCACCAAGCGCAATAGTGAGGTCGTCGAATTGTTTCGTTTCGATGAGCACGGACGCATTGTGTCCATCAGGTATGCCGAAGACTAGCCCTAGCTATTGAGTCTATGTTGCTGCGTATTATAGTTTTGATATTGGCCTATAGCCTAGTAGTACTATCTCTACAGGCTGCCTACATAGGGCAGTTTGGCTATATAGTGAGGCATCAGTATCTCTGGTACTTTCTGTCTAGCCTAGGGGTCGGAGGATTAGCTTTCTGGCGCTGGGTGTCTCAGGCTTCTTTTTATGCGACACTCAAGCATGAGCTGTGTCATTGGTTTTTCGGTTTGCTATCCCTGCATAAGCCGCACGCTCTACAGGTGAATGCCCACCAGGGAGGCTCGTACCAGAGCCGTGAGGGGCGGAGGAATTACTTCTTTATGCTATCCCCTTATTTCTTCCCGATAACTAGCTATAGCTTGCTTTTGCTGAGTGCTTTGTTTGAGGGACCTACCGCAGCCTATTACGTTCTAGTAGGGCTTGCTTTGGCCTTCGATACGGTTACGATGTACAAAGACTACCATCTAGCTCAGACCGACTGGCAGGTCTATGGTACTCCGTTCTCAGTGCTGTTTTCTGTAGCGATGTATATCCTATTCCTTCTTTCGCTCTTGGTGCTGCTACTTGGTACGAGTTACACAGACTATTGTCTAGATATGTGGCGGCTTCTTGGTCGATGGCTAGCCTACCTCCCTCTTGGATAAATAGATAAATACAATTAATTATAGATATTGCGATGGCACAGATTAGATGCCCACAGGCAGGCTGCGATACGGTGATGATTATCTCCGATGATAGCCTAGATAAGCCCACGAGTACCTGTATTTGCCCACTATGCTCTACGGAGTTTAGGCCTACTAGCGCTCTAAGGGTTGATACCGATCTGGGTAGAGCTGTGGATGAGCCTCAGCCCATCACCAGCTATGAGCTCAGCGTAGAGGGTGGTAGGGCGTGTGCTTGGCTAGTCGTCCACAGTGAGAATACCCATGCGCAGACCTATCCTCTGTCTCTAGGGACGCAGATCGTGGGGCGTCGTAGCTCCTCCTCACCCTGCGATATTATGATTGACACCCCAGATATGTACATGAGTCGTAGGCATTTTTGCCTCACTATTAGCTCTACTCCCGAGGGCTATACCTATGTGCTTACTGACACTAAGTCTACCAATCATACCTATATAGATACCCACAGGCTCTTAGGCTACGAACGAGAGCTCAAGCGCTTGGCCGAAGGCGAAGAGGTACAGCTACAGGATGGCTCGCTCATCCAGGCAGGACGCACCAAGATTGTCCTCAAGACAGCAGGTGCCGCTAGTAGCGAAGCTGAGGCTACACGCATAGTCCTTAGAGAGCCTATTCACAAGACAATTATAGTCTAGAACTACGATTCGGAATAAGCTGATGAAAGACAAAAAGATACACAACTATAAGCTCCTACGTCCACTAGGACAGGGTGGAACAGCGGAGGTTTGGTATGCCGAGAATGCTCTGGGTGTTGCCGTGGCCGTCAAAGTGCTCAAGGAAGAGTATAAGCGTAACGAAGCCGTACTAGCACGCTTCTCGGGCGAGGCTAAGGTGATGGTCGCTCTTAATCATCCCAATATCCGCAGAGTACTAGACACCGGAGAGATTGACGGACGACCTGCCATCATCTTAGAGTATCTAGAGGGGGAGGACCTAGGAGTTCGTCTGGCTCGAGGAGAGCGCTTCTCGCCGCAGCAGTTGCTAAACCTCTGGAATAGTCTCGTCGATGCACTCGGCTATACGCATAGCAAGGGAGTGGTGCATCGTGATATCAAGCCCAGTAATATCTTCCTAACGACCTCGGGCAGTGTCCCTAAGCTACTCGACTTTGGCATTGCCAAGCAAGACTTTGAGATCAGTCTGACGCAGACGGGTAACTTTATGGGGACGACTATCTATGCCAGCCCGGAGCAGATACGCGATAGCAAACACCTCGACTATCGTAGTGATGCCTACTCGCTGGCTGTAACTTTCTGGCATTTGCTCATGGGGGTAGCTCCCTACGATAGTCAGACCGAGTCTACCTTTGATATTCAGCGTCGTATTGTCGATCAGCCTCTAGACTTGTCGTCCCTCCCAGAGCCGTGGTGCAGAGAGCTAGAGCGTTATCTCCGCAAAAATCCAGAGGATAGAGCTATGCTGATGCCTATGGGAGGAGACGAACGAACTCTTGTAGACATACCTAGCCCTTGGATGAAAGCTGCCGAGCCAGCTAGAGATAAGCTTCCCTCTAGACCCAGCGCTCCAGAGCTAAGCCTCAGCCCGAAGCCGAGTCTAAGCTCTAGTACACCTGTAGAGCATAAACGTAGATGGCTGTGGATTGGTCTCGCTGCAGCCTTATCGCTTCTCGCTGCTGGGGCTTTTATCTGGAGTAATAGCTCTGGGTCCAGCTCGTCTCGTAGTGTAGATAAATCTGCTCTTAGTGGTCTTGCCAGCCAAAAACAGGACCCCAACTACGCTGAGGTGATAGAGGCAGCACAGCTCCGCTACGACTATGTAGGAGGCTTTGTCGAGGGCTTTGCCCTAGTGGGGAAGGATGGTAAGTGGGGCTTCATCGATACCGAGGGTAAGGTCGTTATACCTATTCGCTACGACTTCGTCTATCCTTTTGAGAATGGTAAAGCTTATGTCGAGGACGGTGAGCGCTATTATATTGATAAGCAGGGTAAGCGCCTACGTTGACATATTTAGGGCTTAAAGAATCCCAGTAGTCTGATAGGGGGCTCTGCCACAGCAGAGCCCCCTATCGTTTTGCTTATAACGTACTGTACTATACAAATGGCCACTCTTTGTTCTCCGGAGGCTACTCTCTCGGGCTCACAGTAGCCACCGATACTAGTGGGATGCTTGTATCGACTCTGTCGGATGATGCTGCTAAAAGGCTTCCAAGCTGAGATTGATAGAGGATACTAGGGTATACGATGGGCTCTCGAAGTTGTAGGTAATGCACCTAGGTAGCTCTTATGCTGCAAATTCCTCTAGCAGGTGCCCACTTGTTCACCTAATAGGGGACGACTTGGCCTCCTAGTAGGCGGCCAATCGTCTGCCTAGTAGGCGGCTATCCCGCTGGCTAGTAGGGCCTCTCTGAGTGGGACTTATGGGAGTCTATAACCGGGAGCCCAAGGCTGAGGTTAAGGAGCTTAGACGGCCGATATCCAAGAGTCCTTTGTGCCCGATGTAAGCCCTATAAACGCAACAAGAGCCTTGCTGGTGGCAAGACTCTTGTGTCCCCGATTAATGAGCGAGGTCCCAGATGTTCTCACAACGGAATAATCCTTATTGTAAGTAGCTTTCGCTAGCAAAGATAAGATAAATATCTGATATATCTTGTGTATCTTTACGGATATAATTAAAAACATCATACGCCATATGAAGAAGATCTTAGGATTAGATATAGGCTCAGCAAGTATCGGCTGGGCATATGTACACGAGGCAGAGCGCCCAGAGGAGCAGTCCACAATCGTTGATTTGGGCGTGCGTGTAGTGCCACTCAGTGCGGACGAAGCCTTAGAGTTTGGCTCTGGTAAGCCTATTACATTGAATGCTGATCGCCGTCTGAAGCGCTCTATGCGCCGTAATCTACAGCGTTAT
The DNA here is from genome assembly GCA_034091595.1 of Porphyromonas sp. GTDB lineage: Bacteria > Bacteroidota > Bacteroidia > Bacteroidales > Porphyromonadaceae > Porphyromonas. The sequence goes on along the minus strand of JAXFXP010000030.1, from coordinate 6,412 downwards.
AAACTACGTCGAGCTCAGCTAATCGATTGTTTGCTACAGCACAAGATTATCCAGCCCGATAGCACGCTATACGAGGATGGCAAGGGTACTACCTACGAGACGCTGAGGCTCAGAGCTACCGCAGCTACAGGTCGCATCGAGCTAGAGGAGCTGGCGCGTGTTCTCCTTAGCATCAACCGCAAGCGGGGGTATCGTAGTAGCCGCAAGGTATCGAATGGCGACGAAGGGGTTCTCATAGACGGGATGACTGTGGCCAAGGAGCTCTATAACGAGGGCCTGACACCTGGTCAATGGCTCTACAGACGGCTGGATAAAGACGGCAAGCGGATCAAAATGGACTTTTATCGCTCGGATCTAATCAGCGAGTTCGAGCGTATCTGGCACACTCAGCAAGGCTACCATCCAGAGGTGTTCACCTCGGAGGCATTAGAGCAAGTGCAGAAATACAGCTACGCCACCAAGGCTCTACGCCTCGAGGCTAAGGGACAACGTATAGAGGAGGCCAAAAGCTCGGGTAAACGTAATGAAAAGGCACATCAAGCCTTGCGTTGGCGTAGCGAAGCAGCTACACAAGAGGTTGAGCTAGGTGTTGCCGCTGCAGTGCTAGCCAAGGTGTGTGCCGAGATATCTGGCTCTAGTGGTTACCTTGGCGCCATATCTGATCGTAGCAAGGCGCTCTACTTCGCTCATCAGACGGTCGGGCAGTATCAGTATGAGCAGATACGCCACAATCCACACAAGTCCCTGAGAGGGCAGGTTTTCTACAGACAGGACTATCTGGATGAGTTCGAGCGTATCTGGGAAACACAGCGTCGCTATCATCCCGAGCTGAGCCCCGAGCTAAAGGCCGAGTTGAGAGATATTATCATCTTCTACCAACGTAAGCTGCGCTCTCAGAAAGGACTCGTCTCTATGTGTACCCTAGAGTCTAAGCCTAGGGAGGTGCGCAAGCGTGTTTGGGTGGATGGAGCTTGGGTGGAGCGGAGGATTATCCGTGAGATAGGCCCTCGTGTAGTGGCACGCTCAGCTCCCATATTCCAGGAGTTTAAGATTTGGCATACACTCGCTAATGTCGTACTACGCTACCGCAAGACCGGAAAGCATCGCGCTGAGGACCAGTCACTCGACCTTGAGCAGAAGCGTTTGCTCTTCGACGAACTGAGCATCAAGGCACGCCTCAAGGCGGATGAGGCCCTCAGCATACTAGGGCTATCGCCTAGTGAGTGGCAGATGAACTATAAGGAGCTAGAGGGGAATACGACGCAGGCTGCACTGTACAAGGCTTACCTGCAGATTGCCGAGCTAGAGGGATGCGACCTAGAGCGTAGCCTAGGCTTTACAGAGACCAAACGTGAGACGAGCGATGCCAAAGTGTCGGCCGCACAGATACGCACTCTAGTGGCCAGCCACTTCGAGATGCTGGGCATTAGCACAGAGTTACTCAGCTTCGATGCCCTCCTCGAGCATAAGGCTTATGAGCAGCAGGCCTCTTATCAGCTATGGCACTTGCTCTATTCGTACGAGGGGGATAGCTCTGCTACAGGCAACGAGCGCCTCTATCATCTACTGGGCAAAAAGTATGGCTTCGCCCGTGCACATGCTCAGGTACTCGCCGCTGTTAACTTTCTTCCCGATTATGCACAGCTCTCAGAGAAGGCTATTCGTAAGCTGATGCCTTATATGTCTGAGCACAACTATAGCGAGGCCTGTCAGCTGGCAGGCTACAGACACTCGGCTCTCTCGCTGACACAGGAGGAGAATGCTGCACGAGAGCTACGAGACCGCCTAGACCTACTGCCCAAGGGCGAGCTGCGACAGCCAGTAGTGGAGAAAATCCTTAATCAGATGGTGAACCTCGTCAATAGCCTTATCGATAAGTACAGCGTTTACGATGAGGCCGGGCAACTACAGGAGCTACACCGCTTCGATGAGATACGTATCGAATTGGCGCGCGAGCTGAAGCACAGCGCCAAGGAGCGTAAGGAGGCAAGCAAATCCATCAAGGAGAATACTGAGGCCAATAAGCGCTATGCAGAGATCCTACAGCGTGAGTTTGGGATACCATACCCCTCGCGCAACGATATTATACGCTATCGCCTGTATCAGGAGCTTTCGTATAGTGGATACAAGGATCTTTATATTGGTCAGGAGATAAAGCCACATCAGTTATTTAGTGCAGATATCGAGATAGAGCATATTATCCCGAGGTCTAGGCTCTTCGATGACAGTTTCTCCAATAAGACTTTGGCTTTCCGTAAGGACAATCTCAAGAAGGGTAGTCGGACGGCCTACGATTATATCGCCGAGGAGTATGCCTCAGAGCTTGATACTTATCTAGCACGTGTCGAGGAGTTCCGTAAGCAGGGGGCTTCGCCTGCCAAAATCGCCAAGCTACTGAAGCGTGGTGAGGAGATTGGCGATGGCTTTATCGAGCGAGACCTACGCGAGACGCAGTATATAGCTCGCAAAGCGCGCTTGATGCTCCTAGAGGTTAGCCGAGAGGTCGTGGCGACGAGCGGAGCCGTTACCGACCGCCTGCGTGAGGAGTGGGGCCTCACGAACCTGATGAAGGAGATGAATCTAGAGAAATACAAGGCACTCGACCAAGTAGAGTATCAGGAGAGACGTCACGGACAATCTGTAGCTGTTATTAAGGATTGGACCAAGCGTGATGACCAGCGCCACCACGCTATGGATGCCCTGACCGTAGCCTTTACTAGACGTAGCCATGTGCTGTACCTCAATACGCTGAATGCACACTATCGCCATGAAGCTGAGCCCTCTGAGGGCGAGGAGGAAGAGGCACAGAAGACTCCAAAACTCCGTAAGGACAGGCACGCACTTTTTGCCGAGCCTATGCCACACTTCCGAGTAGAGGCCCGCCGAGCTCTAGAGCGGATACTCGTCTCACACAAGGCTAAGAATAAAGTAGTAACCCGCAACCTGAATAAGGCCAAGGGGTGTGATAACGCGCAACTAACGCTGACGCCTAGAGGACAGCTGCACAAAGAGACGGTCTATGCTAAGCGCCTTATGCTGATGACAACGCCCACTAAACTAGGGCCTCGTTCCTCCGAGAGTTTAGTGGCACTCATTGCCCATCGTGGACATCGGGCGGCCGTCGCTGAGCGTGTGGAGCGCTATGGCTCTATGGCGCAAGCCTTCGCTACCAAAACGTTAGCCAAAGACCCTCTACTCTACAAGGGTGAGCCACTTACCGAGGTCTATTGCTACGAGGAGATATTCACGGTGCGTAAGCCTATAGGACCAGACCTCAAGCTGGACCAAGTCGTGGATCTCGGTGCTAAGCGGGCCTTGAAGGCACGCCTAGAGGAGTACGGCGGTAATGCCAAGCAGGCCTTCTCGGACCTTGAAGAGCGTCCTATCTGGCTCAACAAAGAGCAGGGGATATGTCTCAAGAGTGTAACGATCCGGACGCACGTCAAAGATGCTATGCCTCTGCATAACAAGCGTGATCGTAGGGGGCTGAGCCTAAAGGATGAGCATGGCGCCACTATCCCTGTGGATTATGTAGTTAACTCGGGGAACCACCACGCTGCCATCTATCGGGATGCCAGCGGAAAACTTCAGGAGCTTGTGGTCTCCTTGGTAGAGGCCGTAACACGTGCTAATCTCGGACTCCCCATCGTAGACAGGCACTATAATAAGGACTTAGGCTGGGAGTTTCTCTTCTCTCTCAAGCAGAACGAGATGTTCGTCTTCCCTAATCCCAAGACGGGCTTCGACCCTCGAGAGATAGAGCTCCGAGACTCCGCTAATAGGGAACTTATAAGCCCCAACCTCTATCGAGTGCAGAAGTTATCATCTCGTGATTATTACTTTAGACATCATTTGGAGACTACTGTAGTGCGTGATCTAAAGGAGGTAACCTTTAGGAGGGTTAACTCTCTTGCGAGTTTGCTAGAGGGGGTGAAGGTCCGCATCAATCACCTAGGGGATATTGTCGATATAGGAGAGTACTAAAGCGCCTATGCTCTACCGAACGATTTATATCGGCAGTGCTAGTTACCTCCGTCTGCGCCTCGGACAGATGAAAATTATTTGTGCCGAGACGCAGACAGAGCGGGGGAGCATTCCTATCGAGGACCTAGGGCTACTAATGCTCGACCATAGTCAGATAACGCTGACGCATCAGTTGGTGCAGGCCTTGATGGCTAATGGCGTAGTGCTGCTCAGCTGTGATGATAGCCATTTGCCTATTGGGATGATGCTTCCACTCTATGGGCATACCTCGCACTCACGCCGTGTAAGGGAGCAGATAGAGGTCAGTGAGCCACTCAAGAAGCAGCTGTGGAAGCAGACGGTAGAGGCGAAGATTCGGAACCAAAGCAAGGTGCTAGAGGAGCTAAGCCTAGATGCGGAGCCTATGGCTACCTATCTCTCTAACGTGCGGTCGGGAGATACTAGTAATATGGAGGGTATTGCCGCTCAGTATTATTGGCGTCAGCTTTTTGGTAAAGACTTCTATCGTGAGCGCGAGGGTGGTGGCGCTAATCCACTGCTTAACTTTGGCTATGCCGTCCTGCGTAGCATTGTTGCTAAGGCTATTGTGGAGACAGGGCTATTGCCAGTACAGGGTATCTTTCATCGCAATAGGTATAATCCTTACTGCCTCGCTGACGATCTGATGGAGCCCTATCGTCCCGTGGTAGATAGAGCGGTGCTACGCTGGCTGTCGGTCTTCCCTCAGGATTATGACCTCTCGGGCGGAGCCAAGGCTGAGTTGCTCAAGATAGCCTCCGCCGATGTGCGCCTAGGTGGCAAGTGGCATCCCTTGCTGGTAGCCGTGAAGATGACCGTCTCCTCGCTATATAGTTGTTACAAGGGGGAGAAACGGCAGATATTATATCCAGAGTTATGAGCAGTTATAGTCGAATAAGTTCGTATCGTGTTATGTGGGTGCTAGTATTCTACGACTTGCCGACGGAGACAAAAGCTATGCAGCGAGAGGCGCGTCTCTTTCGTAAGGCTCTAGAGAAAGACGGCTTTACGATGTTTCAGTTCTCGGCCTATATCCGACACTGTCCTAGCCGAGAGAATGCCGAGGTACATATGCGTCGTGTGCGAGATAGCTTGCCGAAGTACGGCAAGGTCGCTATGATGCATATTACGGATAAACAATTCGGAGAACTCGAGATTTACTACGCCCGTCAAGAGGAAGAACCGCCACCAATATATGTTCAGATGGAGATGTTCTGAGGCGAGGCGAGTGTATTGTAGGTAGCTTACCTATCAAGTAACTTTGTGATTGGTTACAACGAGTACTTCAAGGGGCGCAAGGTGTGCAGTGTTGTAAGTAGCTTTCAACCTGAGTAACTTTGTGATTGGTTACAACAAGATACAACGACTTAAGAATATAGAATATGTTGTAAGTAGCTTTCAATCTAAGTAACTTCGTGATTGGTTACAATCTTCGCCTTTTTGACTATTCCCCTGTATGTGCGACCAATCGACACGACTTGCTTCAACGAGTACCGCTGGATACGTCAAGGGGTACATGTCTTCGTCTGTCTTGTCTAGGTTCTCTAGTTGGCCGTAGTCCTCGTCTACAAGGCTTATCTCGGTCATCTGCTCGGCTATATAGTCGAGCATTCTACTTAATAGGTATTCCATGACTTATTGCTCTTAAGCTCTTCATTATTTGTTCGTTTATTTTCGCAGTTAACTCTCGGCTTTCGCCCATAAATTGTCGCTTAGGCATCTTAGCTTTGATGTGTATCTTGGTTTTCTTGGTTAAGGCTAATGCCTTCCATTTCTGTGCTTCGGGAGGCAGAGGACTCTCGGCTTTCGTCCCCTTTCGTCGTTTTTTGCCCTTTGTTCTACTCTTTCTCTTGCCAGAGAGCTTGTACACCATTGCCCAAGCAAACTTGCGCATTTGAGGCGTTATTGTTGGGTTACTTGAGATAACTCCTCCCTCGTTGTGTATCGAGGCGTATGGCACAGGGTTAAGGATAAGTACAGCGCCCCTAGAAGGCTTGTGCTGGACGCTATTCATCAGGTGATTGCGAGCTGATGTCAGCGTCTTATAACGTGCTGATGCACCTTTGCCACCAGCAAGTTCTCGCTTGGATTTCTGCCAAGGGCGAAGACCATCGTTGCGAAATCCTGAGTCGTGGAAGTTTTGCTTGAAGTGCTGTACAGCGATAATGCCTACCTTGCGAGGTAGTCTGTCGCTGAGCTCTAACTCGAGCTGCTTCCTGATGGCTGTGATGCGCCTCTCTAATGCTTTAGTATCTGAAGTGCTTGCCATTACAGGGCAACCGCATCAAAATACAAGCGCTATCTTTGTAAGCATGAAATACTTCGAGACTATCCCAGATCCACGCGTATTAGGCCGCTGTAAATATAGATTGTGTGACATCCTATTCATCGCCCTTGCAACATATGTTTG
>JAXFXP010000029.1:0-3381 GCA_034091595.1 Porphyromonas sp. | reverse complement strand
CCGCCCACTAGCCACTAATCACTATCTTTGTAGTACTATGAGTAGCATACTATTGATTATCGACCCGCAGGTAGACTTCGTTACAGGGAGTCTAGCCGTGCCAGGAGCAAGACAGGCTATGCAATGGCTAGCCCAGTGGATGCTTGCCCATCCAGAAGAGTTCGAGTCCGTGTACATCACTATGGACCAGCACCCACTCAACCACTGTAGTTTTGCGCAGCAGGGAGGACCATGGCCACCGCATTGCGTGCGCTACACCACGGGGGCAGCCCTACAGCCCGAGATTGCCGAAGCCATTGCTCAGCTCCATGCTCAGGGCAAGGATATCCACTTCCTAGAGAAAGCCACCACAGCCGAGCGCGATACCTACAGTGCCTTCGGCGAAGAGATCCCCACAGACCTACTCAATGCCGAGCGTATCTACCTAGCAGGCTTAGCAGGAGACTACTGCGTTGCCACGAGCGAAGCAGACCTACTACGTGCTATCCCCCGCGAGCGTATCCATCGTCTCGAGGAGGCTATAGCCTGGATAAACAAGCCATAAGGCGATCTCTATGATATACAAAAACAGAGCCCAAGGCTAATAATTAGCCTTGGGCTCTGTTTTCTATCACACAACGACCTATGTTTTATTTGGTCGCTTTCTTAAATAGGTTAGCATTACGCTTGTCTATCCGAGGTTTCACCACTGCAGACCATGTCTTATCCGCATCATAGCTACTAAAGTACGGAGCACCAAAGGTGGCCTTGTCTACACTATACTCTTTCTGATAGTAGCGGTTGGGGTCATCAGGATCTTGGAAACCGGTATTCCACAGGTAAGGCCCATAAGGACGACGGATAAGGGCCTTCGCCCCACCATCAATCAGCTTGCGAACAATATTTTTCCCATCAAAGCTCAGAGAGTTCCAAGTACCATCCACAAAGACACGAGTCTTAACACGATCATAGCTGGTGGGTCCATTATTTACACCAAAGCGCTCTACATTAGGCACGTTAGCAATACGCACCAACGAGAAGCCATCACCTAGGTCTGCCGTTGTTACACCAGCTTTCGCTTCGTATGGCTTTGCTGAGCTATCACCGTGTGCAATAGCCACTACGTGGTCACAGTAGCCAGCATTCACGGCCGCTTGTATCTTAGCGAAGATCTTTTTATCCTCTTCGTTGGGCTGAAAGTTATTTGCTGCATAACCACCGAAAAGGACAATCACCGTCTTACCTGGAGCAATCTTGGTAGCCCCAGGAGCAATAGGCTTAAGGCCATTAATATGGTTCTTGGTCGAGAAGTCTACGACAGTCGCAGAAAAATCTGGATATTGCGTATTGCTACCAGAAAATGCTGGATACTGAATAGACTGCGTATAACAGTACTGCGCAACCTCTACCAAGGTCTGATGTATTGGTCGATTAAAGCTATTAATAGTCCAATCTCCACTAGGCTCACCACTTCTTAGGTCTAAAGGAAGTACTAGTGCTTTCTCCATCTCTGGAAGTAAAGTTGCCCCCGTATTAATACTTATAGCAGTTTCTGTGGCTGATGGTAAATTACGGACCTTATAAGTGCCGTTATCATTGCGATACCCCAAACGCACCAAGCCATACTTGGAAAGATCTATCGGATCAAGCGTAGGGTTATAAATCTCAATCAAGCCAAAGCTACCACCACGCTCACTGTACTGAGTGGTATATAGCTCGGTGATCATCAAATCCGAATTAATCTTATAGTTAATATTATTTACCGCCCCCTTCTTGCCTAAGACAAGATCCTTAGGCAAGAACATATTGCGGAGCCCCAATGTATGTCGGTCTGCATCTTGGGGAGATTTGTTGTAGCCTACGTAATCCTGTAAAGACCCTCCACGCCACAAATCTAGTATATACCCAGAGGGCTGAAGAGGCAATCGCTTATCTCCCTGAAAATATCTTGAAAGCTGAGGAACGGGCATATCTACGATATCACGCTGGTCCAGCTTATCTCCTCTGGCAGTTTCCCCTTGAGGAAAGTGAAGCGTCCCGAACTGGAAGCGCATAAAGCTGGCGTCCTTAGCTGTTGGATTGCCAGGGTTATTGAAGCGTATGTAGTTGGTGATATACTCACCTGCAGCGAGCACACGACCTTCCCCCCAACCTCTAGATAGTTCATTCGTTGGACCAAAACCACTAACTGCGTTACGCTTACTATTGGCAGCATTTAGTTGCACTGAGATACGAGGCAGGTTACCAGTTGCAAAGTTATCCGTAGATGGGGAAGTGTAAACGAACGGACCACTTCCAAGAGAAAGTCCTTCAGAATAGAGGTTCACAACGCCCAGCTTAATATCTTCTACGAGGTTGTTAATGACACGATAGCGAAGCATATGCCCATCAGGCTTAAAGTTCAAAGCAAATTGTTGGGCATGGTTACTCTTTAGAGATGCATTGCTTGATTTTGTGGAGAGTTGAGTCCAGCCAAAAACGAAAGGCATCTTAAAGTCCTTTACCGTCATCTCCCCATTGAAGGCCTCTATTTTTCCGTCATCGGTTACATAGGTACTACCTACCGGCACTACACTCTCCCCATTCTGCAGGCGATAACCCCCTGATACATACCATTCGCCAGCGTCAAAGTTTCCTGAGAGAGCAACAGTCCCCGAGAATTCGATCGTATACGAACCATCGTCATTCTTGCGGAAGTCAGTAGGGTCTACAATTGCTGTTTGTACATTGTTGAGATTGGATTTTTCTACAAAATAGAGCGTCAGCTGAGCTGTGTTGGTATTCTTAACACGCTTGGGCTTACCTGTGGCAGGATCTATCTCCGTGCCATCCTTCATCAGCTCCGATTCGTCAAAGGTGATTTTGATTCCGTCCTTATCTGTGGGAGTCATATAGGCACGCAGTACATCTCCCTCGGAGTTGCTAAACGTACCTGATAGATTGATATTTACATTGTGCTTAGGCAACTGTGTCTGCTCCTCGATAGAGGATATGGGACTATCAGCTTGCTTACAGCTGGGACTTATAGCTACCAGCAGAGCCACTAGGTATAGATACTTCTTCATACTACTAATACTGCGTCTGGACTTTAATTGACTAGTAACCATCTTCTAGATTAATTTCTTCCTCTCCTAGCTCCCAGTCCTCGAAGCTACCTCTGAAAGAAAGTGTTGACAATAGCTGAATTCCCCCCGGCAGCGTTAAGACATCTGCACATGGAGGTGCATAGGATTTTCGTGATTTTGATGATCGCATACAGTTTTACCTTAATTCCGCAACACTATAATTTAACTTTATTTATAAGTTCCTGAGCAACAAAAAGTTGCCCAGGATTTTGCCATGTCAGAATTTTCACTTATCTTAGTGTTGCAAAAAGAAAACAAGCAAAACTCTAATATGACA
>JAXFXP010000028.1:0-6165 GCA_034091595.1 Porphyromonas sp. | reverse complement strand
ATATTAACTTTGCTACTGTGTTCTCTAGGTATTTATTTATAATAGCCTCGGGCATCCTAAGGATTGCAAGTAATATATCAATTAGATAAACGGTAATATAACACCATTAGAGCTTATGAAGAAACATAATTTCTCTGCAGGTCCATCCATTCTGGACGAAAGCGTTATCCGCGATGCAGCCTCGGCTGTACTCAACTATGCCGGTACTGGCCTCTCGATCCTCGAAGTGAGCCACCGTGGTAAGGAGTTCGCAGCTACCATGAAGGAAGCGCGCGATCTTATGAAGGAGCTCCTCGATATCCCAGAGGGCTACGAAGTCCTCTTCCTAGGTGGCGGTGCTAGCCTACAGTTTGCACAGGTGCCTATGAACCTACTCAAGACCAAAGCTGCCTATGTAGACTCTGGTACCTGGGCTAATAAGGCTATCAAGGAAGCTAAGCTCTTTGGGCAGGTAGACGTACTAGGCTCTAGTAAGGACGACCTCTACAGCTGGTATCCCAAGCCATGGGATAAGGTTACGGCCGACTACGACTACCTCCACATCACGACGAACAATACCGTGTATGGTACCGAGCTACGTGAGGATATCGACGTACCTTGTCGCCTCGTGGGGGATATGAGTAGTGATATCTTTACTCGCCCTGTAGACGTGAGCAAGTACGACATCATCTATGGAGGTGCTCAGAAGAATATCGCCCCAGCGGGTGCTACCTTCGTAATCGTGAAGACCTCTGCCCTAGACCAGGTAGACCGCGTTATCCCTACGATGCTCAAGTACAGCGTACACCTAGAGGAGTCTATGTATAATACGCCTCCTGTATTCCCCGTGTATGTAGCTCTACAGACGATGAAGTGGTACAAGGAGCTCGGTGGCGTGAAGGTGCTAGAGCGCATGAACCTAGAGAAGGCTCAGATGCTCTACGACGAAATCGACCGCAACCGCCTATTCCGTGGTACGGTGCGTCCTGAGGACCGCTCTATCATGAACGTGTGCTTCGTGATGAACGATGAGTACAAGGAGCTAGAGAAGGAATACTACGACTATGCAACTGGTCTAGGTATGTCGAGCATCAAGGGACACCGCTCTGTGGGTGGCTTCCGTGCCTCGCTCTACAACGCTATGCCTAAGAGCAGCGTAGAGGCGCTCATCCAGACTATGCGCGACTTCGAGCGTAAGCACTAATTATCGTATATTATTGATTCTACGAGCAAGCGCCTATAGCCCCGAGCGCGGGGCGGGCGTTTGCTGGCAGAGTCTAGCCTTATTATAAATCAGAGAGTCATCATGACAAAAGTACTATTGGCGACAGAGAAGCCCTTCGCTGCCGCTGCCGTTACGGGCATCCGTGAAATCCTAGATGCTGCCGGCTTCGAGACCCTACTCCTCGAGAAGTATAGCACCAAGGCCGAGCTCCTCGCTGCCGTAGCTGATGTAGATGCCATCATTATCCGTAGCGATATCATAGATGCTGAGGTCTTCGCTGCTGCCAAGCAACTCAAAATCGTAGTACGCGCTGGTGCAGGCTACGACAACGTAGACCTAGAGGCTGCTACCCAGCATGGCGTATGCGTGATGAATACGCCCGGTCAGAACGCCAATGCCGTGGCTGAACTTGTAATAGCTATGCTCCTATTCGGCATTCGCAACCGCTTCAATGGTACCTCGGGTACAGAGCTTATGGGCAAGCGTCTAGGCCTCCTAGCCTATGGTGCTACGGGGCGCAACGTGGCTCGTATTGCCAAGGGCCTAGGTATGCAGGTATTCGCCTACGACCCCTTCATGCCTGCCGAGGCTATCGAGGCCGAGGGCGTTACGCCTATCGCCACTACGGCCGAGCTATTCTCTAGCTGCGACATCGTCTCTATGCACATCCCTGCCACCCCAGAGACTAAGGGTAGCATTGGCAAGGCGCTAGTGGGTTCGATGCCCAAGAAGGCTATCCTTGTCAATACTGCACGCAAGGAGATTATCAACGAGGCTGAGCTACTAGAGGTCCTCAAGGAGCGCGAAGACCTCCGCTACTTCACCGACATACAGCCCGCCAACCATGCCGAGATGCTCGAGGCACTAGGCGAGCGCTATTTCGCTACGCCCAAGAAGATGGGCGCTCAGACAGCCGAGGCTAACAGCAACGCTGGTCTAGCCGCTGCGCGTCAGATTGTCGGTTTCATCAAGGATGGCAACGAACGCTTCCGTCTAAATAAGTAATCATCACCACATCCATAATAACCCTATGGCTATCATCAAACCTTTCCGTGGTATCCGTCCACCACAGCACCTAGTGGAGCGCGTCGCTTCGCGCCCTTATGACGTCCTCAATAGCGACGAGGCTCGCCAAGAGGCAGAGGGCAACGAGATGTCCCTCTATCACATTATTCGTCCGGAGATTGACTTCCCTGTCGGTACGGACGAGCACGAAGAATTTGTCTATGAGAAGGCGGCCGAGAACTTCGCTATGTTCCGCAAGAATGGCTGGCTGGTACAGGATGCGGAGGAGAACTATTACGTCTATGCCCAGACGATGAACGGCAAGACGCAGTACGGCCTCGTAGTCGGTGCCTACGTAGATGACTACCTCAATGGCGTGATCAAGAAGCACGAGCTAACGCGCCGAGACAAGGAGGAAGACCGCATGAAGCACGTGCGCGTCAATAATGCCAATATCGAGCCTGTATTCTTTGCTTACCCCAGCAAGGAGGAAATCAACGCTATTGTCAAGAAGTACACCGATACTAAGCCTGTGTATAGCTTCGTAGCGGAGCTTGATGGCTTCGGGCACGAGTTCTGGGTGATTGACAATAAGGAGGATATCAAGCGCATTACGGAGCTCTTCGCAGAGATGCCAGCACTGTACATCGCAGACGGACACCACCGCTCGGCAGCTGCAGCTCTAGTAGGTGCTGAGAAGGCACGCCAGAATCCCAACCATCGTGGCGATGAGGAGTACAACTACTTCATGGCGGTATGTTTCCCCGATGATCAGCTAACGATCATCGATTACAACCGTGTAGTCAAAGATCTCAACGGCCTCAGCGACGAAGAGTTCCTACAGCGTGTGTCTAAGCACTTCGATGTAGAGGAGAAGGGGAGCGAGATCTATAAGCCTGCGGCCTTGCATAACTTCGCTCTTTACCTCAGCGGCAAGTGGTATTCGCTAACGGCTAAGCCTGGGACTTATGACGATAATGACCCAATTGGCGTCCTGGACGTAACGATTTCGTCAAATCTTATCCTTGACGAGATCCTAGGCATCAAGGACCTGCGCAGCGATAAGCGCATTGACTTTGTCGGTGGTATTCGTGGCCTAGGCGAGCTCTCTAAGCGTGTAGATAGTGGTGAGATGCGTGTAGCACTAGCGCTCTATCCTGTATCTATGAAGCAGCTCATCGATATTGCCGACTCTGGTAATATCATGCCTCCTAAGACCACGTGGTTCGAGCCTAAGCTCCGTTCGGGTCTAGTGATACACGAGCTTGTATAAGCGAGCAATAATAGTAGTGCCTTGTCGTTTGGCTAATTAATAAATATCTATTACCTTTGCTGACGACAAAGCACACTACGGGGGATTAGCTCAGTTGGCTAGAGCACCTGCCTTGCACGCAGGGGGTCATCGGTTCGAGTCCGATATTCTCCACGGTCCAGAGGGGGCTATACTGCAACTGCACGTTGGGGTATAGCCCCTTTGCTTTTACTATTTGAGGGCTGATAAGCCCCTCCCCCCTTGAGTACTACAGCGTATGCTAGGGACGTTAATAAGATAAAACAATAAGAAATGTATCCAATATCAATAGAGGGACGTTACCTCTCTCTCTATCTTTCGCTGTGTCGGCTACTTTGCCTAGGCTTAATGTCGTTGCTAGGAGCCACTACGATGCAAGCTCAGTTTAGCTCAGTGGCGGATAGCGCGCGCTATGTCGCTCTGATAGACTCTAGCTTTACGGCAGGTAGTCAGGGACGCTTCGAGGTGGCAGAGCGCCATCTGAGTGAAGCGATTCGCCTCGTGCCTCGGCATCCTGCGAATGCTTATCTCCTCAACAACCTCGGGGGCATTCAGCAGCTACAGGGCAAGACGGACGCTGCTATTCTGAGCTTTTCCGCAGCCCTAGAGCGTATGCCCGACGAGCAGACGACACGCCTCAATAGGGCGAGGCTCTTTGCACTCCTCGGCAAGCATCAGGCAGCTATCACAGACTACTCCCTATTGATCGCCAAAAATCCTAAGAACGAACTTTACCTCTATCAGCGTGCTATGAGCTACATGCTCACAGCGCAGTACGACCTAGCGGCTAGCGACCTCAGTCAGATCATAGAGATGAACAGCGAGAGCCTCAAAGCACGTCTAGGCTATGCTCTGCTAGAGACAGCCCGAGGGCATTATGATGAGGCCGAACGACTCTTTGATTACCTAGCGAGCAAGCTAAGCAAGTCGCCCGAGGTCTATGAGGGTCGGGCTAGGCTCTATCATGCTCGGCGTATGCGGGGCTATGCGATGCGCGACGTAGAGCGCGCCTTCGAGCTATCGAAGTCCAAGCCCTCGGCCACGCTTTACCGTTTGCGTGCGGATATACTCCGCTCTGCTGGCGATGAGGCTGGCGCACAGAGAGACGATAAGCTAGCCGAGCAGCTAGAGCGTCAGCTAGACCCACTTAAGTAAGTACGTATCAGACCATCCCCTTCCTAATTATGCGCACTATTTATTCTTTTCTGATTGGCCTCTGTATAGGGTTAATATCCTTGCCTCTGGAGGCACAGAGCGACAAGTTTGCTCAGCTAGAGCGACAGCTAGATGGGGCTATCGAGCGAGGCCATCCTCGGACACGAGATAGCCTGCTGACTCGCTATGGCCACGAAGTATTGGCTGCAGGTCGCACTAAAGATTATCTACGTATTATGTCCCGTTATCGCTCCTATTACACCTACGAACAGGCGGCCGAGTTTCTCCGTAGGCCCGGCCTAAGCCCCGAGGAGCAATTATTCTGCAAGGCGCAGATGCTCTCTATGCTGTCGGCTCTGCCCACCTATCGACGACCCTCGGGCCCAATACAGACCAACTATCGCGAGCTAAAGACTGGTGATTGGACGCGTGCTACTCTGGAGTATGCGCAGACACAGCTTGTCGAGGAGCTCTGGGCAGAGCCTAGGGCTCTGGCCTTCTCGCTCCGTCCCTATGGCCTCGAGTGGGATACTATGGCGGCTTACCTAGGGCAGATGATGGAGCAGGTCGCAGGGGTAGAGAACGGGCGCTATAATCCGCCCTCTTCGGCGATGCTACGGCTAATAGACCGACAGCTAGAGCGCTACATCTCTGTCCGTGGCGAGGCCAGCACCGAGCTGCCTATCCTCTGGGCTCAGGCACTAGTGCGCTATCCCTTCGACGTCGATCGTTTGCCACGGCTCAGGGCATTGGAGCAACGCTGGCATCTGCAGCCAGTGGCTAGGCGCTATGCCCTAGAGCTGATAGGGCGTCTAGTGCGTCAGGATGAGTATCGTGAGGCTTATGACCTTGCTAAGGCTTACCAAGCACTGCTAAGTGCAGACCCGAAACTGCGAGAGGAGTACAACGAATTGCGCTCTAGGATAAGCAACATCGACTATAGTGTAGATTGGCTGAGCGAAGGTCTATGGGGGCAGAGCCATCAACGCTTCGCCATCAGTAGCCGTGGGGTAGAACGTATGCGTGTGCGCATCTATCAAGCACCCATATCAGCTCTGCCGAACCTCGGCAACTGGAGGGCTAACATGGACGGTAAGCTGGTATATGAGCGAGAGTTTGCCTGCTCTACCTCGCCCTCCTGGGCTATGGTGCAGGATACCATCAGCATCCCCCACCCAGGGAATGGTGTCTACCGTATAGAGCTAGAGCCCGCCAAGCTGCAGAGCTATGCTAAGCGTTCTCGGTACTCAGACGAGTCTAAGGTTGGGCAGGGCTACATCCTGACGGGCACTTATGTCCTCTCTGAGAGATACTCGGGCAAGCCTCGCTCTATCGGCGGGCTACGTTTCCTCGATGCGCATACCGGAGCCGCGCGTGCTGGTCTGCCGCTACGTGTATACCACTACGTGTGGGAAAACAAGAAGCTGGTAAGACGAGCCACGGAGCGTCGTGCCGATAAGCAGGGCTGGCTACCGCTGGCCAAATCGAACTACAGCTATCTGGTACAGCT
>JAXFXP010000027.1:0-20602 GCA_034091595.1 Porphyromonas sp. | reverse complement strand
CCCCACGGTACTAGACTCAGCAGCGCTGGCCGCCATGCCTGAGTACCGCAAGCCCCGTGAGGCGAAGAGCCTAACGCTCAAGAACAATAAGGTTGAGCTGCGGCTGAATACTCTAGGTGCTAGTCCTAAGTTTGCCGAGATTAAGGGGCATAAGAACCACAAGAATGGCTACGAAACAGCTAATACACCGACTGTAGCCCTGTTTAATGACGCTGATACACACTTTAATATTCCTCTGAAGCTAAAGAGTGGTCAGACCATCAATACGGCTGAGTGTACCTTTGAGCTCGTGAGCCAGACAGATAGCACTGCAGTGATGCGTCTACCTCTATCAGCTGGAGCATACCTCGATTTTTCGTACCGTCTCCTCCAAGACGACTATCGTCTAGCTTTCTCTATATCGGGGCAACATCTGGAGAGCGTACTCACACCTCAGGCTAAGCAGACACTAGAGTGGCAGCTTAAGCTACCACAGCTAGAGCAGAGTCATAAGTTCGAGGGGCAGTATAGCTCACTCTACTATGGGCAGAACAACGGAGAGGTTAATGACCTCTCAACCAATAGCAAAGACGCGGAGGTTGTTGCCGAGCCTCTACGCTGGTTTGCTTTCAAGGACAAATACTTCAGCTCTGTACTAATCAAGAACCAAGGGACCTTTGAGGACAGTAATCTGAGCATTGAGGCCCTGGAGGAGGGTAGTGGCTATGTGCGTGCTATGGGGATGAAGACGAGCTTCGCTATGCAGTCTGGTACCCCAACGGAGTTTACGTACTTCTTTGGCCCCAATGACTACAATCTGCTCAAGAGCTATGACGATGGTAAGAATGAACACGAGGAGCTTAATCTCGATCACCTTGTGTACCTAGGCTGGAGCATCTTCCGCTCTATTAACCAATGGCTTATCATCCCTGTCGTAGATTTCCTCAAGGGATATATCGGTTCGTGGGGAATCATTATCCTGCTGCTTACTATTTTCATCAAAACTCTTCTTTTTCCCTTCACTTACAAGAGCCAGGTATCTCAGGCTAAGATGCGTGTACTAAAGCCTCAAGTGGATGAGATTAACAAGAAGTATGAGGGTAAGGATGATCAGGATAGCATGCTCAAGAAGCAAAAGGAGACGATGGCATTGTACAGCTCTGTGGGGGCTAGTCCTATGAGTGGCTGCTTGCCAATGCTCCTGCAGATGCCCTTCCTCATCGCACTCTATATGTATTTCCCTACGTCTATCTATCTACGTGGGCAGAGCTTCCTATGGGCCGATGACCTCTCTACTTACGACCCTGTGATTAGCTGGAGCTATGATATACCGCTCGTAAGCAGCCTGCTGGGTAATCATATCAGTCTATTCTGTCTGCTGATGACTATCGTAAACGTGGTGTACAACCGCTATATGATGTCGCAGAGCTCGACGGGAGGGAACGATGCCATGGCTAGTATGAAGTACATGCCTTACATGATGAGCATCATGTTCTTCTTCATGTTTAACCAGAATGCTTCGGGGCTGAGCTACTACTACTTCATCTCGACGCTGATAACGATTATACAGTTCTTCGTTATCCGAGCAACGATTAACGAGACGAAGCTTCTGCAGCAGATGGAAGAGAACAAGAAGAAGCCTAAGAAAAAGAATGGTAGTTCTTTCATGGAGCGTCTAGAGCGTATGCAGCGTGAGCAGATGGAGGCTCAGCGTAAGGCTGGTAAGCGCTAGTAGTTGCATTATACAGAGAAACTGGGCTGTGGTAGGATTGATATCCTGCTACAGCCCAGTTTACATCTAGCTACTGCTCATACGCTGTTTGTATGGATGTAGAGTATTCCCAAGCACACACGCTCTAGTTAGCGCCTAATGGGCTTCGTCGCATACCCGTGTCAGCTACTTTTTCTCCAAACTACTAGTGCAATATAGATCTTACAGTTGTGTAAGACGCATCTTACATATGATGTAAGACAGGGGTATAATCAGATAAAGCGATTGGCTATACCATCGCTGGTTTTGTAGAAAGATACAAACTTGGGGCTTATGCACTTTTGCAGACCTCGCCTTGGTGCCTGTATGATGCAAATTTGTACCTTTGTAGTGTACATCTGTCGCAGCTTAATGTAGCCAAGATGGACTCTATAGTAGATGAATAAATAGAATAGATATATGAACGCAAAAGGAGCTCAAGTTGTCGTCCTTGGTGCCGGGGAGAGTGGTGTCGGGGCGGCTTTGTTGTATCAGCATGTAGGATATACAGTCTTTGTCTCTGACTACGGAACGATAGCCCCCAAATATAAGGCAGAGCTAGAGGCTGCAGGTATAGCGTACGAAGAAGGTAAGCACAGCCAAGACCTGATATTATCAGCCTCTGAGGTAGTAAAGTCTCCGGGGATACCACACAAGGCCCCGATCGTACAGGCTCTTCGAGAGCGTGGGATACCAATCATCAGTGAGATAGAGCTAGCCGGACGATACACCAAGAGCAAGATGTTAGGCATTACTGGGAGTAATGGTAAGACGACTACCACTATGTGGCTCTACCATATCCTCAAGACTGCTGGCTACAAGGTTGGCCTTGCCGGTAACGTAGGCTTTAGCCTAGCCCGTCAGGTGATGGCTAAGGAGCAGCCGGACTACTATGTGCTAGAGTTGAGTAGCTTTCAGTTGGATGATATGTATCAGTTTCATGTCGATGTGGCTCTTGTGATGAATATAACCCCCGACCATCTGGACAGATACAATTATAATATAGAAGAGTATGCTCTGGCGAAGATGCGCATACTGCAGAACCAATCCAAGGATGATGCCTTCATCTATTGGGGGGAGGATGAGTTCCTCTCTAAGTATGTGCTAGCGCATCAGCCCATGCCTATGCAGCTCTTACCCTTCCATACCTATCCTCAGGTAGGCGCTGCTGCAGATCGTAGCGATGCTGGCTGTATGCGTCTGAGCGTTGGAGCTACTCATTACGAGTTTCCGGTGGCTGAGCTAGCACTCCAGGGACCACACAACCTGCAGAATGCTATGGCAGCGTCTCTGGCAGCTCTGTTTGTAGGTGTAGGCGTAGATGTTTTGGACAAAGCACTCCGAGACTTTGTAAATGTACCACATAGGTTAGAGAAAGTAGCCCTTATCAATGGAGTGCGTTATATAAACGATTCCAAGGCTACTAACATCAACTCTACCTACTATGCTCTGCGTACGATGACGACCCCCTACGTCCTTATCCTTGGCGGCACGGACAAGGGGAACAACTACGAGGATATTGCTGAGCTAGTAGTCTCTGGTGCACGAGCTTTGGTACTACTTACTACGGATACAGCCAAGCTTCATGCGACTTTTGATGGCCGTATCGAGCATATCTCAGAGGCAAGCTCTATGGCAGAGGCTATTGCACTATGCCACAGCTATGCCCAGCCTGGCGATACGGTGCTACTCTCTCCGGCTTGTGCCAGCTTCGACCTCTTTCGCAACTACGAGCATCGAGGTGATAGTTTCCGCGAGGAGGTCCTAGCCCTCAAACAAAGACTAGAGCAAGGATAGGTGATGAAGGAACGCTTTGATGAGCTGACGGGAGATCTGCGTCGGAAGTGGTTGGGCTTTATGGAGTATTCAGACCTCCGGGTCTTTTTGCTCTTCCTAATCTTCGCAGTCCTCTCTATCTTTACGGTTATGACAGCCTCGGGGAGCGAGATGTATGAGTTCATCTTTCGCTCTAGTGCCGGAGGTAGTATGTGGCTATCGCCCATTGTTAAACATATTGTTATTGTTGTCTTCTGCTCGCTTATCGCAGTGTCTATGTCTGCGATACCGTTCAACGTGGCTCGTTATGTCCGGAGCGTTGGGACGACTCTCTACGTCTTGGGCTGCCTCGGGCTGTTGATCCTCCTGTTTGCCAATGGGGCTACGATCAACGAAGCTTCGCGCTGGGTATATATTTTAGGTGTATCGATACAGCCATCTGAGCTGTGTAAGCTGGGGGTTGTCTTGACGCTCTCAATGATGTCTTGTCTTTATCTAGAGCAAGAGCGTAGCGACTGGAGGGCTTTTTTTAGCTACTATGGTGTAGGCCTTGCTTGTATAGGCGCAGTGGTGCTTTATTTTCTTTATCACAACGTTTCTACCGGAGTGATATATGTCGCAGCCATTGCCATCCTGCTTTTTATCTATAAGATGCCAATGAAGTGGTATGTACCTCTCTTTGGGGGAGCTTTGCTGCTTGTTGCCCTTGGAGTTGGCTGGTTAGTGAGCCTAGACACACCACCCTCATGGGGACGCTTGGCGACAGCAAAGTCTAGACTAGAGAAGGTCATCGAACCCAAGACTGAGCTCAGTGGGGCTATCGAGGATGATGAGCGCCAGGAGTTGTATTCGCAGATAGCTCTAGCCAATGGGGGCTTGACGGGTAGGGGCTTCGGTAAAAGTAAGATTAAGGAGATACTACCTATGGCTATGTCGGACTATGTCTATGCTGTAGTAGTAGAGGAGACAGGTGTCTTTGGCTTGTTGCTTGTGCCTGCATTATATGTCGCCTGGTTTATCCTAGTGCTGCAGCTTGCTCGGCGCGAAGAGGAGCAATTCTTCCGCTTTGTGCTATACGGTATAGGTATCTTCTACCCCATGCAGGCACTGGTCAATATTATCGTGGTCAGTGGTACGGTTACGACGGGGCAGCCCTTGCCTTTCCTAAGTGCTGGGGGCTCGTCGGCACTATCGAGTAGCATCGCTTTCGGGATTATGCTGATGATTAGTCGCTGGCAGACAGAGCGTCAGATGGAGGCCGAGCGCCAGAGAAATGAGGAAATGGAGGCTTCGGAAGAAGTCCTTTCAATCGAATAACATAGAGCATAGCAAGCGGATATGGATAAGACTAAAGAAATTAAGCGTGCCATCATAAGCGGTGGAGGTACAGGAGGGCATATCTTCCCTGCCATCTCTATAGCCAATGCCCTGCGTCGTAGATACCCCGAGGTGGAGATACTATTCATCGGAGCTGAGGGACGTATGGAGATGCAGCGGGTACCTGCAGCGGGGTACCAAATCGTAGGTTTACCAGTAGAGGGGCTACAGCGTAAGAAGATCTGGCGAAATATAGGGGTTATCAAGAACTATCTAATAAGCCTATTCCGAGCTAAGCGCATAATCAAAGACTTTGCCCCCGATGTAGTAGTAGGGGTTGGTGGATATGCTAGTGCCCCGACGCTCAAAGCAGCGCAGATGCAGGGTATCCCTACCTTGATACAAGAGCAAAACTCGTATGCGGGAGTAACGAACAAATACCTAAGCCGGGAGGCTAGCCGTATCTGTGTGGCTTATCCTGGTATGGAGCGCTTTTTCCCTGCTGATAGGATTGTGCTGACGGGTAATCCTATCCGTCCGGAGATAGAGTTTCTGGAGTATGATAGGGCCGCCGCTCAGCAATACTTCGGCTTTGCTCCAGACGAAGCGAAGCCCACAGTATTGGTCGTGGGTGGTAGTCTAGGGGCTAAGACGATTAACGAGAGTATAGGTAGGCACCTCAGCGAATGGTCAGCCTCGGGTCTACGCCTAATATGGCAGACAGGACGAGGCTATGAAGCCGAGGCTAAGCGACTCCTAGAGGCTTATGCTGGCGAAGTATATTGCTCGGCCTTTATCGACCGTATGGATTATGCCTATCAGCTGGCTGACCTTGTAGTTTCGCGTGCAGGTGCTAGCTCTATCAGCGAGCTATGCCACCTCGGGAAGCCAACTATTCTCGTACCTTCGCCCAATGTAGCGGAGGACCACCAGACCAAAAACGCACTAGCGCTCTCGGAGCGTGGCGCTGCCATCCTTATTCCAGACGCAGAGGCTCGAGGACGTCTTACGGCAGAAGCAATAGCACTGGCTAAGGATACTACGCAGCTTGCACAGCTATCTACGAATATCAAACTCTTAGCAGAGGGGCACTCGGCAGATAGGATAGTGGACGAACTTGCCCTACTAGTCAACTAAGTCTAGTGGGCGTACCAATAGGGGGGAGGCATCGTGTTGGTAGCGAGTCATCCCCCCCTTTTTAGGTAATAAGTATAGTAAGATCATAGCTATGAAAGCACGACTACTCGACAAGGTCGCTAAGCCTTGGCAAGGTTTACAGTATGCAGCACTGCTCCTGCTCACCACTCTAGGTTTGCCTGCTTGCTCATCGAGCTCAAATAAGAGTACAAGTCCAGAGGATAAGCTAGAGACTAGCAGCTTGTTGTTCGTAGCAGGTTCCTATGGCTCAGCAGAGGATGATGCTGTGCGCCTGTATTCCTTCGATGAGGGTACTGGCAGGGTGAAACACCTATCAAGTTTGAGGGGTATAGCTAACCCTTCGTATGTCGCTCCGAGTGTAGATGGTAGTTTGCTCTTGGCGGTATCAGAGAGCGATAGCCCTAACGATGCTCTATACACGATTAGACTTGATAGTGCTACTCACGAGATGAGCATTATAGATAGTATTCATACCGAGGGGGCAGCACCTTGCCACATAACGCAGAGTATTGACGGTAAGCACTTGATAAGTGCAAACTATAGCGGTGGAAGTATTACCTCTGCCAGCCTCAATCCTCAGGGCAGTATAGAGCGTAGTACCAAGCAAGTACTTCGCTTTGCAGGCAAGGGCCATCACCCCGAGCGTCAGCAGAGTGCCCACGCTCATTATGTAACGTTTGCCCCAGATAGCACTGTTTGGGTGAGTGATCTTGGGCTGGATAGTATACATGTACTACGTCTGATGAAGCCCCAGGCTACAGACAAAAGCCAGATACTCCTAGAGGGGACAGGTATCAAAACCCCCAAGGGCTATGGACCACGGCATATCGCCTTCACGCCAGACCAGAGTTGGGCCTATGTGATGTGTGAGCTATCAGGTGCAATAGTAGGTTTGCGTCAGAGTGCCAAGGGCTGGCAAGCGTTTACCGAGGTACAGGCCGATAGTCTTCGGTCAGGAGGCAGTGCGGATATACACGTATCACCAGATGCTAGGTACCTTTATAGCTCACACAGGCTGCAGGGGGATGGTATAGCCATACATCGTATTGAGGATGATGGTACCTTGGTACGAGTCGGTTACCAAAGGACGGGGAAGCACCCTCGTAATTTTGCACTCTCACCTAGTGGCAACTACCTCTTGGTTGCTTGCCGTGATAGCAATGCCATAGAGGTCTATAAGCGGGATGAGGTTTCGGGTCTACTCAGAGCAGTGGGTAGCCCTATTGTTTTCCCAAAAGCTACGAGCGTCAGATTCATCAAGTCGAGAGACTATCGATAGGGTATCACGAGTAAATATAAAGAGGGGCTGTCATCCCGACAGCCCCTCTTCTTCGTTGGTATGTAAAGCATGAAGAAAGTACTTACTAAGGTTCAGCCTAGCCCTCTACGAGTAGCTCGCTGAGCTCTCTAGGTGTAATGCCCAGAAGAGCCAAAGTGCGGCGTAGCTCAGGTACAGTTTCATTACGGAAACGTGCCAGACGCTCCTCGCGGATGGTGGCTATAGCACCATCGGCAACGAAGTACCCGAGACCACGCTGTACGCGTATGGCTCCGAGCTGTTGTAGTCTATCGTAGGCGCGTGTAATAGTGATGGGGTTTACCTCCATCTGTACAGCCATATCCCGCACTGAGGGGATGCGCTCCCCCTCGGCATAAGTGCCGAGGAGAATGCGGTCGCCTACGTACTGCAGGATACTGGCGTAGCCTACTTGGTTATTGTTGTTTATCATCATTAGTCGTCTCTTAGGTTGGTATTGTTTGGAGTCTTCTCCACGATAGGACGGAGAGAAGTCCCACCATAGCCCATAGGGCGAGGTTGAATATCAGTAGGGCTTGAGTAATATTATTAGCTATTTCCTCATCGCTCATATTAGTGCTATTAGCATAGTCCCCAAATCCATGGATATTCAGAGCGAATAGAATGAGAGCCCCGGTTAGTAGTAGTGGTCCAGCCAAGGCTGCAGCCATTGCTAGGGCATCATTCTGAATCCTGATGCAGGCGTAAACAGGTGCGACAAGGAGGAAGCCTATTATGCCTATAGTCCCGGCTACAGCGAGGCTTACTGGTAGAGCCTCCTTATCACTAGACATACTGGCAAGCTCCTGTAGCTTATCCCCAATAGCTGAGAATAGCTTGGCCGGTGTAGAGGCAAGCTCACCAGGCAAGGTTAGCCAATGTAGCGAGAAGGTAATGAGGCTCAGGGTAATGACTAATATGAGTATGCCTAGGCCATAGATGAGTAGACTAGCAGCTTTCTCCCTAGTGTTGGCTGGTAATGTGGAGAAGGTGAGCGGGGAGCCCTTCACGGTACGTTGGCGCAAGAAGAAAAGCCACATCATCCAACCTGCTACTAGTAGAGCAAAAAGTTCACGGGTGTAGTCGTAGTCCGTGGCAAGTATCTCTAGAGTTAGGGCTCTATTATTCGATGTGAGCAGATCTGTATAGAGAGCCATATAGCGTGTTAGGGCTGCACCGCAGAGCCCCGATAGTAGCGCTATCTTGTCCGCAATGAGGCTAGCGCGTAGCATAAGCCATGTGCGTCCCCAGCTAAAGCTGTGTAGAGCTGTCGTATTCATACTGATGGGATGTTTTGCGACTACGAGGTGATCGCCTTGAGTTTGCGGATAGTCAGGTAGATGCAGACTGTAGCAATAGCCACCAACGCCACTGTTACGCTTGTCGTCGCTACATAGGCATTGGGGTTGACCATCTCGCCATTGCTGAATGCAGGTCCATCCCAATCTAGAGCTATGGCAATCTGGATACAGGTGAAAGTAAAGGATATCGTCCCGAAGATGAGAGTGATAGCAGCTATGAATAGGGCTACAAAGCCGTTGCGGATGCTCATGGCCGTGTAAGCTGGTACTGTGGCAGCTATGCAGAGAAATGCTATCCAAGATATGCTCATAAGCGCCGTGATATAGGGGTAGTTAGGCACGTGTATATCTAGAATGACTAGTCCCACGGATTCCCAGCTATCATAGATCGCTTGGCTGTTTAGGTAGGGATTGCTGATGTACTCTAGGGCATACGCACAGAGC
The DNA here is from genome assembly GCA_034091595.1 of Porphyromonas sp. Lineage (GTDB taxonomy): Bacteria > Bacteroidota > Bacteroidia > Bacteroidales > Porphyromonadaceae > Porphyromonas. The sequence goes on along the minus strand of JAXFXP010000027.1, from coordinate 11,580 downwards.
CCCGTTAGATGCTCTAGGATATAGAGCACTAAACCATAGGCAAGGATGCTTAGCCCCTTCTCCCACCACTCGGCAGGCAGAGTCGAGAAGGTCGTCGGGAGACTGTGTACGGTGCGCTTATTGAGGTATATGTAGAAGTACGCCATAGTAAACGCTGTGATTACGGACATTACAGCTGTATAGCTATAGTTGGGGCCGTATAATTGGTTCCACTCATCGATAGACGTATCGAATAGTATAGGGATGCGAGGGACGAAATAAATGAGCATCAGCAGGCCACCGAAAAGGGCGAGAAGCGTTGTCTTGTTGGTTACAAGGTCCGCACGTAGCATGAGGTATATGCGTCCCCAGCTGCTGCTATGTAGTGCTTTCTTATTCATGGCTCTAGTGGTTTATGCAGTTTTTAACTTGCTCTGGGCTTGCGATCATAGCATTGAAGAATAGCTCCATCGAGAAATTCCCCGACTCTTGTCCCTGCTCGTCGGCAGGCCATACGCCATACTCGCCCATGATGCTACCCTCGCGATAGAGTACTCTAGCACTATTATCGGGTGTAAGGACGCCAAAGTGTAGGCGTTCGGAGAGCTGTGCTATGCTGTGGTTGCAGACCACTCTGTTGCCATCGAGCATAACTATATGGTCAATGAGTTGCTCTAGGTCGCGCACCTGATGTGTGCTGATAATGATGAGCTGCTCCTCGCTGCTGTATTTGGCAAGGACCTGTCTGAATACGCTTTTGCTAGGTATATCTAGTCCGTTGGTAGGTTCGTCTAGTAGCAGGATAGGGGTGCGCAGGGATAGGGCTAATGCAATCATAGCCTTTTTGCGCTGTCCGAGCGATATCTTACCAAGGTGCCACGACCACTCTACGCCGAAGGCCTGCATGAGTTCGTTGGCAATCTGCTCGTCGTAGGTCGGGTAAAAGGGGGCAATGATATCGAAGTATTCGCGCACTGTTAGTCGAGGAGTCGTCATTTCCTCGGGGAGCATGAACACCTGCTGTAGGAGTTTGGCGGGTCGCTTTTGGGTAGAGATATCTAGACAGCTTACTTCTCCTTCTTGGGCTAGTAGTTGTCCGGTTATGAGCTTCATTAGGGTACTCTTGCCCTCACCATTGCGCCCTAGGAGACCAACGATAGAGCCACGGCTTAGCTCTAGGTCGAGGCCCGAGAAGAGTTTGTGTCTGCGCTTGTAGCCGAAGGAGACTTGCTTCAGTTGTATCATAACTTAATGCCTTATTGGGTTTGTATTTGCTATATTGTCCTACTGAATTACTTTAGTAGAACACTGCAAAGGTAGATATATTTTTGATACTCGCAATAGGTGGTCGGGAGTTTTTGTCTCGGCTTGGGCTACTCCCTCCTGTGTGGTCTGATAGACTGTGTGCTTATTGAGCGTATATAACTTGCTGTATTTTAGTGCTATGTATTGCTTATCTTTTGAGTTTTTCTTTGTCTATAGATTTACGTCTTGTTTACTCGTTGGTGTACACTTGTTCACTCGTAGCTGTATAGCGACGCACTCCATAGGGCTTCTGATGCCTTGATATTTAGGGCAGTGTTGTATGTATACTAGGCAGAAAGTTTGTTCTAGCTATTGCAGGATTAGGAAATGTTATTACCTTTGCAGTGTGGTATTAGAATATAACACCTAAGTAGAGCTATGATACGACTACATCAACTTCACAAGACTTACCCAGGGGTACAGCCTCTGCACGTTCTCAAAGGGATAGACCTGCATATCGCTCCTGGCGAATTAGTCGCTTTTATGGGTGCCTCGGGTTCGGGCAAGAGTACACTCCTGAATATACTAGGCCTTTTGGATAATTACGATGAAGGCGAGTATTATCTAGACGGTACATTGATACGTACCCAGAGTGAATCAGAGGCAGCCGTGCTTCGCAATCACAAGATTGGTTTTATCTTCCAGTCATTTAATCTCATCCCATTCAAAAATGCTCTAGAGAACGTGGCTCTTCCGCTCTATTATAGAGGCGTGCCCTATGCTAAGCGTATGGAGCAGGCCCGTAAGTATCTAGAGCGGGTAGGGCTAGCCGATAGGGCGCATCACTTGCCGAGTGAGCTCTCAGGAGGTCAGAAGCAACGTGTGGCTATCGCCAGAGCCCTAGTTACAGAGCCCTCTGTCATCCTGGCGGATGAGCCGACAGGAGCTCTGGATAGTCAGACGACCGAGGAGGTAATGGCACTACTCAAAAGCCTGCATGCCGAGGGACGCACGCTGGTAGTCGTAACGCACGAGCAGAGTGTGGCGGATGCCTGCCAACGTATTATATACATGAAAGACGGCTTGGTACTATGAGGTACTTTGGTAAGGAACAGCTACAGGAGCTATTGACAACCCTCGGAGCCAATAAACTGCGTACAGCCTTGACGGGCTTCGCTGTGGGCTGGGGCATCCTGTTGCTCGTGGTATTGCTTAGTGCAGGAGCGGGCTTTAACAACGGTATTACTGAGACCTATCGGAGTATAGGGAGCAATACTGAGTCTGTAGACTTCGAGATTGGCTGGGTTACTATCCCCGTAAATGGACATGCAGAGTGGAGTGTGCCGAAGTTTACTGAGTCGGATATGAAATTCTTAGCCGAGGCCAACGCTTCTGTTATTAGGCTAGCGACTCCAGTAAACAATGCTTACGGGCTAACGCTCGAGGGCGGAGGTACACGAGAGTCTGCTAGGGCCATAGGCGTACGTAAGGAGTATGCCCAGATACAGCAGCTACGTATGGTGATCCCTGGCTCTCGCTTCATCAACGATAAAGACGAGCTAGAGACTCGTAAGGTCGTTATCCTGCCTCAGTTCTATGCCACGGCCCTATTCGGAGATGCCGAGAAGGCGCTCGGGCAGAAGGTACTCATCAAGCAGATTGGCTTTACTGTTGTCGGGGTCTGCAAAGACTATTATGGCCGATGGACACCCCTGGTAATGCCTTTGTCTACGATGCGCCTACTACATCTAAATACTTGGGACACTCCAGAGCATATTAGCTCTGTACAGATGCTTTGCCCTAGCATTAAGACCGAGGCACAGGTAGATAGCCTCAAGGCTGTTTTTGTTCGCCAGTTGGCGCCTCGTCTCGGGACGAGTCCTGAGGATAAAAACGTGGTCGACCTTAGCTCAGAGGCAGTCTCTAATGCCACGATGGGTAAGGTCCTCGGGGGGATAGAGATATTCCTATGGATTGTCGGGCTTAGTACACTCATCATAGGTCTCGTAGGGGTTATCAATATCATGCAGATTACGGTTACCGAGCGTCGTCGAGAGATAGGGGTACGCAAGGCTCTAGGAGCACAGCCCAAGGATATAATAGCTATGATACTTACAGAGAGTGTAATCGTTACACTGATAGCTGGGCTTGCTGGCCTAGTCGTGGGGGTAGCTATTATGGCAGGGGTAGACCATATCGTTACTACGATGGGTATCGGCGACCTTGCCAAGAATGGTGATGGTAATATGAATGGGATACTCTTCCTGCATCCGGTGATACGCCTAGATACAGCTATTGGGGCTATTCTGGTTATGCTCATCGGCGGAGTGCTAGCAGGCTACCTGCCAGCGCGCAAGGCTGTACGTGTACCAGTGGTAGAGGCCATGAGAAACTAAACAACACGAAACTATGATACTATTTGATAGAGATACGTGGCATGAGGTTGCAGAGACAATAGGGCGCAATAAGCGTAGGAGTATTGTAACGGCCTTCGGAGTTTTCTGGGGTATCTTTATGCTCATCATATTGCTCTCGCTAAGCAATGGTTTCCGCAATGGCATCAAGCTCGCTACAGATGGTGTAGCCACGAGTATGGTTGGCCTAGATCGTCAATCTACTAGTGTGGCTTATGATGGCTTGCCAGCGGGGCGTTCGTGGGATATGACTCACAGCGATGTAGAGCAGATAGTAAACCTCGTACCCGAGATAAAATCATCGGGTACGTCCTACACGCTATGGAACGATGCCACAGGCATTATGGCTGAGGGTAAGAAAGATGATGCCGTCATCTCCGCTATCGATGCCGGTTACTTCGATATCTTGTATGTTCGTTTGCTGACGGGGCGTATGCTGCGTAGCGCTGACCACCAAGATAAGCGCAAGTATTGCCTTCTCGGCAAGAGCGTAGCCAGTAAGCTTTTTGGAGGAAACGAGCAGGCACTGGGCAAAAGCATTCGCTGTCGGTTTGGGAACTATACTGTCGTAGGCGTTGTAGACCGACAGAGTGCGCTGTTTAATGTAGGCCCTAGTGTTCACCGTAGCGTCTATATACCATACGCTACTATAGAGCAGAGTGTACAGCCATCAGGCGTAGTCGGTGCTGTAATGTTTTCATTTCACGACGGAGCAGATCGCAAGGCGGCTATGCAGAAGATCGAACGCATTATCAAGGCGATGAAGCGTATCGCACCCGAAGATAAAAAGGCAGTTACCTTCTTTGATATTGAGGAAATACTTAGAGTCTTCGAGGGGATTACCCTAGCTTTGAATATCCTGGTCTGGATCGTCGGCATCGGCACACTACTGACGGGTATTGTGGGCATTAGTAACATCCTACTTGTTACCGTTCGGGAGCGTACACAGGAGATAGGCGTACGCCGAGCGCTCGGTGCTAAACCCTGGGATATCATTGCACAGATGCTCATGGAGTCGGTAAGCCTAACGCTGCTGGCAGGTTTGCTAGGGATTGTCTCAGGGGTGGGTATTATGTCGGTGGTAGCGCAGGCTTTTGCGGGCGCAGAGGATATCCCCTTTACTGACCCTACCGTAGACTTAGGGCTCGTGCTATTAGCATTACTCATTATTATAATAGGCGGCCTCGTAGCAGGGCTTATCCCTGCATTCAAGGCCGTAGAAGTAAAGGCTATCGAAGCCATTAGAGAAGAATAACGAATTAAACACCATATTAGCTTATGAAACGATTTATCAAATGGGCATTGTGGCTCATCTTTGCACTCGCTGTAGTCGCTACCTTCGTGTACTTATGGAGCAAGGGGCAAGACCCCGAGAAGCGCTACGACATAGTAACAGTAACCATGGGAGATAGCATCAGCAAGAACCTCATCCTGGCTGGTAGCATCAAGCCCAGAGACGAGGTCGCCATTAAGCCTCAGATAGCGGGCATCATCAGCGAGCTACTCGTAGAGCCTGGGGACGAGGTATCTGTGGGGGATGTCATTGCTAAGCTAAGAGTAATCCCCGATATGCAGCAGATAAATAGTGGCGAGAGTAATGTAGAGCAGGCACGTATAAATGTAGACCGTCTGCGCAGCATACACAAGCGTAACGAAGAGCTACATGCCAAGGGGCTATTGGCCACCGAGGAATACGAGCGTAGCCGTGCTGAGCTAGCCAATGCCGAGCTACAGCACCGTAGCGCAGTAGAGGCGCTGCAGATCACCAAGAGCGGGGTCAGCAACCGCTATAGCAAAGAGAGCAGTACACTGATACGTGCTACCATTGCAGGCAAGGTGCTCTCTATACCCGTCAAGGTCGGTAGCTCTGTGATACAGGCTAATACGCTCAACGAAGGTACAACAGTCGCTACGATAGCCAAGATGACGGATCTTATCTTCGAGGGCAAAGCAGACGAGACTGAGGTTGGCAAGCTCAGAGTAGGCCTACCTATGAAGCTAACGATAGGCGCTATGCCAGAGCTTAAGCTATCGGCTACGGTAGAGTATATATCACCTCAGGGCGTGGATGTCTCTGGGAGTACACGCTTCGAGGTGCGTGGTAAGCTTGAGGGCTTGTCTCCTGAGGTAATCAGACAGCTACGAGCTGGCTTTAGTGCCAATGCCGACATTCTGATCGAGCGAGTAACTAAGGTGATGAGCTTACCTGAGGCCTGTATTACCTATCGTGGGGACTCTACCTTTGTACAGTTCGTCAAGACTGAGGAGCCTCTAGAGACCGAAGAGCGTCATATCCGTACTGGTCTATCAGACGGTAATCGGGTGGAGATTAAGTCTGGTCTCAAGAAAGGTGATAAGGTGCGTGGTAACGAAGTGTGGAATAGCAAGTAAGCTCTAGATGTAAGGTGTTATGAACGCAAGTATAAGTAAAAGTATAGGCTTGGCCCTCTGCCTTGTAGGAGGGGCACTGAGTCTATCGGCACAGAGCTACACGCTGGAGGAGTGCATCGCTCTAGCTATTCGCAACAATCCAGATTATCAGACACGTGCGCTCCAGATAGAGCGCAGTAGGCTACAGGAGGAGGCTAGTAAGAATGCTTACTTGCCCACAGTACAGGCTGGGCTTGGGCAGAGCTGGGACTTCGGACGCTCTGTAGACAAAACGGGCGTAATGAGCGACCGCTCGTCCATGGGTACTTCGGGCTCTATAGGGGCTTCCTATCAGCTATTCTCGGGCTTTAGCCGACTGTACAATATGCGTGCAGCTAAACTACAGACAGAGGCAGCGGTTGCCAATCTCGCTCAGGCCCGCCAGGATCTCAGCGTGCAGGTGGTGCAGCATTATTATGCTCTCCTACATGCTCAGAGGGTGCTAGAGATAGCCCGAGAGCAATGGCGACGCAGTGGTGAGCAGAGGACTTTTGCCGAGGGTATGCTACAGTCGGGTAAGTGGAGTAGGGACCGCCTAGCCGAGGCGCAGGCTGTAGAGGCTGAGAGCCATCAGGGTGTGGTGCAGGCTGAGAATGGTGTAGAGGTCGCTAAGCTAAATCTAAGGCAGCTATTACTTGTGGATAGCATTGGGCTACAAGACCTAGATAAGGTAGAGGCTTTCGCCAGAGCTGATAAGATGAGCCTTAGAGGCAAGGCTTTGCTCGAGGAGGACCTGGCACAGCGTCCGGCTCTGCTAGCTAATAGCTACAGCATACAGGCCGCCGAGCAACAGCTACGGGCAAGCCGAGCAGGCTATATGCCTTCGCTGAGTATGTCTCTAGGCTATAGTAATAACTACTATCGTATCCTAGGGAATGAATACGCAGCCTTCAACTTGCCTTTTCGAGAGCAAATACGTCAGAATGGTAGGTCTTATATAGGGCTTAATCTAAGTATCCCTATTTTTGATGCCTTCCGTACGCGTACTCAGGTACGTCAGGCTCAGCTCAATCTGCGCGAACTGCAGGCTACACGTACCAGCCTTACGGCTCAGCTACGTAGGGAGCTAGAGTCGGCACAGCTAGCAGCACAGCTAGCTAAGCGCAAGATAGAGGCAAGCCGTGCTACGTATGAGGCAAGCCGTATTGCCGAGGAGTTTGCCGAGGGCAATTGGCGTGTAGGGCGTACTACTATGAACGACCTTAGCCAAGCCCGCAATAAGAGCATAGTAGCATCACTAGAGCTACTACAGGCCGAGTATGATTACCTCCTCAAGGCCGAGCTATTGCGCTATTATACTCTAGAACACTAATAGCTTAGTGAGCCTATTGCATAATACGGCACTCGCTTCGTTGTTTTCGACATTCGGGCTCGGTCATTTACTAGAGTAAACTCCCTTCACCCTCAGTCTTAACGCCTTGCGATTGCCGCATTCTCCAAAGCCAAGCAAAATAACAAGCCGAGGCTTGTTATTTTGGAGACCGTGCAACGGTCTCATCATAACGAATAAGGGCTGCATCCGATAGCGGATGCAGCCCTTATTGTATATAGTGCGTTCGTTAGCCTAGGGCTTACTTTGAGACTATTGCATAATACGGCACTCGCTTCGTTATTTTCGACATTCGGGCTCGGTCATTTACAAGGGTAAACTCCCTTCGCCCTCAGTCTTAATGCCTTCTAAGGCACGATTGCTCGCCTCGGCATAGCCGGAGTAAACTCCGCTCTGCTCTCGGCTTACGCAATCCTTGCGATTGCCGCATTCTCCAAGGTCTAGCTAGAACAACAAGCTACGCTTGTCATTCTAGGAGACCATGGGAGCGGTCTCTACTTTACGCGAGCACGACCATAAACGGCTAGTGCGCCTAGCTCTTCCTCGATGCGGAGGAGCTGGTTGTACTTGGCCATGCGGTCTGTACGGCTGAGCGAACCAGTCTTGATCTGACCAGAGTTGGTAGCTACTGCGATGTCTGCGATTGTAGCGTCCTCTGTTTCGCCCGAACGGTGGCTCGTTACGCTAGTGAAGCCGTGGCGGTGTGCCATCTCGATAGCGTCAAGCGTTTCGGTGAGTGAACCGATCTGGTTAACCTTGATAAGGATAGAGTTAGCGCAGTCCTCAGCGATACCACGGCGTAGGTACTCTACGTTCGTTACGAAGAGGTCATCACCTACGAGCTGTACCTTGCTACCGATCTTAGCCGTGAGCTTCTTCCAGCCTTCCCAGTCGTTCTCTGCCATACCGTCTTCGATAGAGTCGATAGGATACTTCTCTACGAGGCTAGCGAGGAACTCTACCTGCTCATCGATAGTACGCTTAGCACCGTTAGGGCCTTCGAACTTAGAGTAGTCATAGATACCATCCTTGAAGAACTCGCTAGATGCGCAGTCCATAGCGATAGTGATATCCTTACCTGCTACATAGCCAGCCTTCTCGATAGCTGCTAGGATAGTCTCGATAGCTTCGTCAGTACCACCAGCGAAGTTAGGAGCGAAACCACCTTCGTCACCTACTGCAGTGCTGTAGCCCTTGCTCTTGAGGATGCTCTTGAGGGCGTGGAAGATTTCTGCACCATAACGCAGAGCTTCGCGGAAGCTAGGAGCGCCTACGGGACGAATCATAAACTCCTGGAATGCAATAGGAGCGTCAGAGTGGCTACCACCGTTGATGATATTCATCATAGGTACGGGGAGCGTGTAGGTGTTGGTACCACCGATATAGCGGTAGAGGGGCAGACCTAGGTACTCAGCAGCAGCCTTGGCTACAGCTAGAGAAACACCGAGGATAGCGTTAGCACCGAGGTTGCTCTTAGTCTTAGTACCATCGAGCTCAATCATCTTAAGGTCAATAGCACGCTGTTCGAGAGCGCTCATACCATATAGGGCAGGAGCAATCACGTTGTTGATGTTTTCTACAGCCTTTAGGGTACCCTTGCCGAGGTAACGAGCCTTATCGCCATCACGTAGCTCTAGGGCTTCGTTTTCGCCTGTTGAGGCACCGCTTGGTACAGCTGCACGACCGATGACACCACTAGCGAGGTGTACGTCTACTTCTACGGTAGGGTTACCGCGTGAGTCGAGGATCTCTCGACCGAAAATCTTTACAATATGCATACTTTAGTTCTTAATAGAAGTATTTCTTTAATTCAAGCACAAAGGTAGTAAAAATCGGGCAATTAGCTAAGGGTGGATGAGTCTCCCGCCTCTGCTGAAGGCTCTGGCAGGGCTTTGGCTTGCAGAATGGTGATTGGGTTGTGTGCGTCTAGAGCAATACGCATTTCGCTGTGGATGTGCCAGCCCACCTCTGCGATGGCTGAGCGGAAGAGGTCTAGCGTCTCCTCCGATACCGAGTTGAAGACAATAACACCACCCTCTGCGATATGCCCTACAATCTTGTGGACGAAGTCATTCATCTTACCTCCGTGTCCACCTATGAATACAGCTTCGGGGCGTTCGTATTCGCTGATATCTACCTCCATAAAGTCCCCAATGTGGTACGTTATGCCAGGCGTACCGAAGCGACGGCTGTTGGCTGGCATTAGCTCTGCGCCCTCCTCTCGTATCTCGAAGCTCCGCACATGCAGATGAGGGAATTGCAACTTCGCCTCCACCGATACCGAGCCAGTGCAGAAGCCTACGTCCCATAGGTAGCGACGACGATGTAGCTCCAGCATCGATAGGCTGAGCAAGCGGATAGGCATCTTGGTAATCATCTTGGCACGTCCATTCAGGAGGTGAAAGTCCCCCTCGGGCAAGCCTAGCGGAGCCGCATATTCGAGTGGCTCTGTGGCTTCGATGATAAGGCAATTGGGCTGCTCAAACTCACGTGTCGCTACCTCTGATAGTGGGAGCGAATACAATTCCTCACGCTCTCCGCCTAGCCTTACGCCTATATGCATGCGGTACTTATCATAGCCGTAGTCGAGCATACGTTGAGCGATTAGCCCAGGGGTATTCTTGCGGTCGGTCAGCACTCCGAGTTTGGGCGTGCGCTCTATCAGTGCACGGTCGAACTCGTGCCACGGACGCCCTGTGAGTGAGCATACACGCATATCGTGATAAGGTAGTGTGAGGGCGTGGCATAGTAACTGGAGCGAGTTGAAGTAGGGGTAAGTCTTCTGCACTAAGCCTGGGAACTCACGCATCAGTGTAGTCGTATAGCCAAAGAACAGCGGGTCGCCCGAGGCGAAGACGAATATAGGCTCGTCCGCCTGTCTATACTTGTCGAATACATCCGTCAGTGGCACTGTAACGTCTATCCACTGGTAGCCCTCGGGTAGAAGAGGTGCTACCAGCTCGTGGTGGCGCTTGCCACCAGAGAAGACCCTTGTACGGCTGATAGCCTCTAGTATCTCGTGGTCGAAGCGTGAGCCCTGCTCATCGCTCATACCTACGACTGTAAAACGAAGATTAGTCATAGTCTTGTGTAGGTGCTAGTAGGTAGTCTTTGTCGTTGTAGTAGAGAATCCTCTAGGTTTTACTACTGCAATATAATCTTACACTACTGTAAGATGCAGAAAGTACTAGAGAAAGCCTTAGCTTTTACTATTAGAATATAAAAAAAGGATAGGCTAGGAGCTAAAGTTGCCCTTGCCTATCCTTTGCTTTGTTGTTTATATAGGGTTAGACATCACGACCAGGGCGGAGCGCCTCTGCATCATCTAGTGTCAGGATGGAGTTCACCAGTGTAGCGGCTAGATTGCTACCGCCTTTGCGTCCGCGTATTACTAGCTTCGGAATATCACGGAAAGTCATAGCCATATGCTTGGACTCCTGTACGTTTACGAAGCCTACGGGCGCAGCTACTATACCACTGGGCTGAGCCTTGCCCTTACGAATGAGGTCGCATAGCTCGATAAGTGCCGTCGGAGCATTGCCAAAGGCGAAAATCGCATCCGGATGATCCTCCACGGCGATACGTATCCCTGCCTGTGTGCGTGTAATGCCGAGTCTATTGGCCATATCTGCGACACGTGGGTCGTGTAGGTAACACTTCACCTCTATGCCTAAGCGCTCGAGGGCTCCTTTACGTATCCCAGAGCTTACCATAGTAACGTCTGTGATGACGGTCTTGATACGTCCCTCTATAACGCCTTGGTGCAGGCGCTCCACAGCCTTGTCGTCGGTATAGAAGATATTCTCCATATCGAAGTCCGCCGTAGTATGTATGGTATGTATGAGCGCCCACTTGTGGTCGAGTGGCACGTCGGGGTTCCGCATCTCACCAGCAATGGTGCGGAAGCTCTCTATCATAATGCTCTGGCCGAGCTTGACGTCCTCGCTCTCGTCCTCGCGGTAATATCCACGGGGCGTAATGAAGGTATTGTCCCAGATATAGCTCTGCGAGTTGCCGATAAGGATAACCGTGAACATATCTATTTCCTCGGGGTCGAAGTCTCGTAGCGTAGTCAGCTTGATGCTCTGCTCCTCTCTCCCTGCCTGACGGACATAACCGATAGGCGTATCTAGGCTACGATGCTCGCGGAATATCTCCAGCAGTCTGGGTAACTGCCAGTAT
>JAXFXP010000026.1:0-8756 GCA_034091595.1 Porphyromonas sp. | reverse complement strand
TGCGGCCAGCTATACGGCGCAGGACCCAGCTGTAGAGATGCAGCAGGGCAAGACTATTACCGTAAAGGGTAAAGTGGTAGATAAGAATGGTGAGGCTATCATCGGGGCTAACATCCGTGTGTCGGGCTCGACGACGGGTGCAGTAACAGACCTCGATGGTAACTTTACAATTACCGCATCACCCAATGCAAGTCTAGTTATCTCATACGTCGGCATGAAGGCGCAGACCGTAGCGCTCGCTGGTCGTACCAAGCTAGATGTTACTCTCGAAGACGAAGCCAAAAGTCTTGATGCTGTCGTCGTTACAGCCCTCGGTATTAAGCGTAGCGAGAAGGCCCTCTCGTACAACGTACAGAAGGTCGACAGCGAGGCCCTTACTAAGGTCAAGGAAGCCAACTTCGTTAATAGCCTCAGCGGCAAGGTAGCTGGTGTCAACATCACACGTTCGTCTGCGGGTATCGGTGGTGCTACCAGCGTTGTAATGCGTGGTAGCAAGTCTATCTCAGGTAACAATAATGTACTCTATGTGGTCGATGGTATGCCCATTGGTAATGCCAACCGTGCTGGCGATGGTAGCGAGTATGGTCGTCCGGGTAGTGGTGAGGGTATCTCAGACTTCAACTCCGACGACATTGAGAGTATATCGGTGCTTACAGGTCCTTCGGCTGCGGCTCTCTATGGAGCTAGTGCTGCCAACGGGGTAATCATCATCAATACCAAGAAGGGAGCAGCAGGGCGCCTCAAGGTTAATTTCTCATCTAATACCGAGTTTTTGCGTGCGGGTGTGATGCCAGAGTTCCAGAATACCTATGGTACTGAGTTGAACACCTATCGTAGCTGGGGGGAGAAGCTAGCAACGCCATCGACGTTTAATCCCCGCGATTTCTTCCAAGGTGGCTACAATACGATCAACTCTCTCAACCTCTCTGGGGGAACAGACAAAAATCAGACATTCGTCTCAGTAGCTACTACGCACGCAGAGGGTATCATCCCCAACAACGAGTATTATCGTTACAACTTCAGTGGCCGTAATAGTGCCAAGTTTCTAGACGATAAACTACATCTTGACCTAAGCGCCAACTATATCATACAGGGAGACCAAAATATGATGTCTGGCGGACGTTACTTCAATCCACTACGTCCTTTGTATTTGTTCCCACGAGGGGATGACTTCGAGAACGTCAAGATTTGGGAACGTTACGATGCTGAGCGTCGCTTCAATACACAATACTGGCCTTATGGCTCTCAGGGTGAGGATTTCGAGAACCCTTATTGGATCGTCAATCGTGAGATGTTTACCAACGAGAAGCATCGTTATATGTTTAGCTTCCGTGCTCAGTATGATATCCTCAGCTGGCTCAATATAGCAGCCCGTGCTCGTATTGACAATACCTACAGCACCATCAAAACACGCTTCCATGCTACTACCTACCCACTATTTACCGGAGACGTAAGTCTAGAGTCTGCTAAGGGTAGCTTCGGGCAAACAGAGGAGCGCTACAAGCAGACCTACGCAGACCTAATGCTCAATGTAAATAAGAAGTTTGGCGAAGACTTTGTGCTGACGGCTAACTTAGGCTCTAGCTTTGATGACCACTACACCACTGGTGTTTCTGTCGGCGGGCGACTCAAAACCATTCCCAACCTTTTCTCTACAGCCAACGTAGACCCAGATGTAACTGGTGGTGGAGGCCAGAGCTATCGTCGCACACGTAATATTGCACTCTTTGCTAGTGCCGAGCTAGGCTGGCGCAATATGCTCTATCTGTCAGCTACTGGTCGTAGCGACTGGGCTTCGCAGCTAGTAAGCAATGGCAAGACTCCTGCGATATTTTACCCTTCGATAGGTCTATCGGGCGTGCTCTCAGAGATGATGCGTATGCCAGATTTTATCTCCTACCTCAAGGCTCGTGTGTCATTTACCGAAGTCGGCTCACCAATCTCTCAGGTAGGTATCACCCCAGGGACAATAACGTATAGTATGTCTGGTGGCGAGGTGAAGCCCATCTCTACCTATCCTTATCCTGACTTTAAGCCAGAGCGTACTCGCTCGTGGGAGGCTGGTATCAATGCTCGTCTTTTCCGTGGTAAAATGCGTCTAGATGCTACGGTATATCAGTCTAATACCTACAACCAGACCTTCCTGCAGAATATGTCTGATGCCTCTGGGTACTCGGGCTTCTATGTACAGGCTGGTGATATCCGCAACCAGGGGATAGAGCTCGCCCTAGGCTACGAAGACGAAATTAGCAAGAATATCAGCTTTAGCACTAACCTAACCTATACGCGCAACGTCAACCGCATAATGGAGCTGGTTAAGGGCTACAAGAATCCTATTGATGGTACTGAGTTTGACATCAATGTGCTGACGAGTCCTAAGTATATGCGTCCTGGCGACTCTATGAATGATATCTTTGTGCAGGGTATCTTGGTGAAGGGCAAAGACGGACGTTTCATAGAGGAGGGTGATGGCTACCGCATTGACCGCTCTCAGCGCGTCAAGGTAGGCTCTAGTGCCCCAGATTTTATGATGGGTTGGAACAATACGCTCAATCTCTACGGCTTCAACATAAACTTCCTGATCTCAGCCCGTGTGGGCGGAAATGTTACCTCTGCTACCCAGGCAATGATGGATGGCTATGGCGTGTCTAAGGTAACAGCAGATGCTCGTGATGCTGGAGCTGTGATTATCGATGGGCAGAGCTATGACCCTAAGCGCTACTACACGACTATCGGTATTAACCGCCTCGGGGCCTACTACCTCTATGATGCTACTAACATCAAGCTGCAAGAGCTGTCTATTGGCTATACCTTGCCAAAGAAGTGGTTGGGAAATGTATTCTCTAAGGCTTCTCTATCACTCATAGCGCGCAATCTACTGACGATTTATCGTGCTGCGCCTTACGACTCGGATATGGCAGGAGGTACAGGTACCTATGCTATCGGTGGAGACAACTTCATGCCACCCAGTATGCGTAGCATTGGGTTTAGCCTAAGCCTTGGTTTCTAAACTATCTAGCAACAAAGATGAGTATGAATAATACAAAAATAAGTAAGCTGGCTCTGTCTGTATTTGCTGGTGGGCTAATAGCCCTCGCATCGACCTCTTGTACGGGAGACTTTGCCCAGGTCAATACGAACCCACTACTCCCTACGGATGATATGCTCGGCCAGGATGGGGTTCTTAACGGAGCATTCCTTCCCACACTGCAGTTTGCACCGATACCTACGGGTACTAGTGGAACAGGTTTTGTGAATGACTATCAGGTAGCACTCAATCTTACCGTAGATAGCTGGATGGGTTATTTGGCTCCACGTGATGCCAAGTGGACGGGACGTAATCTTACGCAGTTCTATTTCGATGAAGGGTGGACCAATGGTATCTTCTCGACAGGTGTGTCCAAGATATTCGCCCCATGGATCAAGATAAAGCAGCTCAATAAGGATGTTGCTAACCCCAACCTAGAGATATGGCATATTGCTCAGATCTCCAAGATAATGGGGCTGCATCGCACAGCTGACCGCTATGGTGCTATACCTTACTTCAACGTCGGTAAAGGTTCCTTTACGGTGGCTTATGACTCTCAGGAAGATGTGTACAAGTCTTTCTTCGCTGAGCTCGAGGAGGCTGTAGAACACCTTTATAAGTATGGCCAGGGTACTCCGATTGTACCTAAGGCTTCGGATGTGGTGTACGATGGTAATGCATTGCGCTGGGCTAAGCTAGGTAACTCATTGATGCTACGTCTGGCGATGCGCGTCCGCTATGTAGATCAGGCGCTCTCTCGCCAGTGGGCAGAGAAAGCTCTCAAACACCCTGCAGGGCTTATTGATGCTGTAGCTGATGTGGCTCGCATCGACAATAAGGCTGGTCTGCGTACACGCCATGCTCTCTTTACGATTGCAGGCTCGTACAACGATACTCGTATGGGGGCTTCTATACAGAGCTACCTCGTCGGTTATGGAGACCCACGTCTCTCTGTTTACTTCGATGGTGATACTAGCATTGCCGTACCTCCTGCTATACCAGCCTCTGCAAGCATCTATGATGACGCTGCTAAGCCAAAGGTTGAGGAGTTTGCACCGACTTATTGGTTCAAAGCTTCAGAAGTTGCTTTCCTAAAGGCTGAGGCAGCTCTTGCTGGCTACGACGGAGCCGGTGCTGCCAAGGATAACTATCAGCGTGGCATCCAGCTTTCGTTTGAGGAGAATGGTATTGATGCTTCTCTGGCTACTGCTTATATCTCGGGAGTAAAGGGGCCAGCATCCTTTACGGACGAACAGTCTCGTTACAACTCTACGGCTCCCTCTACTGTTACGGTAGCATGGGATGATGCTGCCTCTGATGAGGTGAAGCTAGAGAAGATCATCACTCAGAAGTATCTAGCTATCTATCCTGACGGTCTAGAGGCTTGGAGTGAATGGCGTCGTACGGGTTACCCACGACTCATCCCAGCAAACTCTAACATATCCAATATGGGTGTAGTAACTTCGGATGGTCATAAGGATGGTGTACGCTGCTTCCCTTACCCTCAGAAGGAGCTTAGCGAAAACTCGGCCAACGTACAGGAGGCTATCCGTAAGTACCGCAATGGCTCTAATGCTGCCAACGTCAATGTTTGGTGGGATGTAAAGGCAAAACAGTAAGCCTCGTAGATGAACTTAATAAAGCTTAGTTACAATGAAGACTATTAGCAAAAGAATATACCTAGCACTCATGGCGACAGCTCTTGTCGCTACAGCGTCTTGTAGCAAGGTTAGTCCCCTAGACGTAGACGATGAGGCGCAGGCTGCTCTCTTGGTTCGCGACCAGAAGAAGTGGGCTGAGGAGGCGGAGACCCTCAAGAAGAACCGTGCTGACTCAGCAGCTATTGCTGAGGAAAACAAGCGTCTACGCGAGATATACCTTGCTGACCTCCGTGCTTACAAAAAGACCAAGCACACGGTGATGTTTGGTTGGTTCGCTTATTGGAATCCTACATCTCCAGATGCGACTTTCTCTCTAGACCATTTGCCAGACAGTGTGGACTTTATCTCTAACTGGGGGCAGCAGTGGGACCTTGGTCCCGAGCGTATTGCTCAGTGGGATCGCATGAGAGAGAAGGGTACTCGTATGACTGCGGGTTGGATTATCGAGAATATTGGGGACGGCCTAAAGAATGCCCCAGCGGGTGGATGGTCTAATGTCCCAGAGGTAGCTATTGAGCAATACGCTCGTGCTATCGCAGACTCTGTCAAGAAGTATAACTACGACGGTATCGACCTCGACTACGAGCCTGAGTTCTCGTCTCCGTTTAAACCTGGTAACCACTGTGGCGACTGGCCTAAGAATGGTGAGGACTGGTCTGTCAAGAAGGCTCTTATCTCTTGCTATCAGACCTCCAATAAGGAGAATGAGAACTTATTCTTCAAAAAGCTGAGAGAATTCCTGCCCGAGGAGAAGATGATGAATATCAATGGCTCTATCGGCTGGATTGACCCTAAGGTTACTCATCTGTTTAACTACTTTGTATTCCAGAGCTATAATGGGACTGCTGATCGTTGGGTCGGCACTGCGAATGCGGTAATGGCTGCTAACTCTAAGATTAAGCCTGAGCAGTTTATCTATACGGAGAGCTTCCAGACTAACCCCAATAATGCTAATGCGTTTAGCCGTTATGTAACCTATGCTCAGCGCTATAATGCAGGTGGGATCGGTGCCTTCCATATTAATGAAGACTGGCTCTACTCTAAGTATGCTAATGTCAGAGGTGCTATCTCAGCTCTTAACCCTCCAATGGATAAGTAATAAGTTAAAGTTATGACAAGTAATATATTCAAGGGGCTTGCTCTCCTTGCTCTCCTTGCCTCGTGCTCTGCAGACGAGACTGTAGGTCTTGCTAGTGGGCATGGCGACACTGCTGGCAATGCTGTCTACATGGGGAATACCAATGCCTCTGGGGTGGTAGCTGTACTAGCCTCTGACGAAACGGGTGCTACCTTCTCTGTAACACCTCGTCTAGCTCAGCAAGCTGATACGGATATTACCGTTACGGTAGAGGTGGATGCTGAGACGCTAGCGACATACAACAAGGCCAACAACCTCAATGTACTGCCTATCGAGGCTGGGGATATTACCCTGAGCAATGCCAGTGGGCAAGAAGCTAAGGGTAAGATCACTGCGACAATTAAGGCCGGTGATATTAGCACTGTGGTGAATGGTAAGCTGTCTTCGCTAAGTGCAGATAAGTATCCATATAGTGGTCGCTATGCTGTACCCCTCAAAATTACAAAGGTAGAGGGGCCCTACAAACTGCTGTCGTCTCCTCAGACTACGATTGTTAACCTCAACCGTAAGATTAAGACCTCGGTACTCCATGTTACCTCTACCAATGGTGATCATGGCTACACTATGTTGATGACGGCTAAGCCAGAGTACACCGAGGAAATGCACGAGTGGACGGTACAGTACATCGCTCAGTTTAATAACCTAGGTAACAGCAACCAGACAACGGCCTCGCTCCGTGGAGGCAAGGGCTTCTACAACCGTATTAGTCTATCTCAGGGTCTGCAAGCTAAGACAGAGGGACGCGATGGAGATGATACTTGGACGCTTAAGAAGCCTACCGTTGGTGAATGGATGCATGTTAGCTATGTCTACCGTAAGAGTGGTCTCGTGGGACATCTTACGATCTACGTTAATGGTGAGGCACATCGTTCTTTCGTAACTTCACTCCTGTACCCCATCGGCAATGAAGGAGGTTGGGGCTTTGGGAACAACAACCTCAGAGATTACTACCTGCGTGAGTTCCGCTTCTGGAATAGAGCTCTTACCCCTGCGGAGATACAGGATAAGTACTATCTACCTGAGCAACCAGATGCTCCTGGTCTAGAAGCTTACTTCCCCTTCACTAAGGAGACCTATGATCCTGAGACCAAGAGCTTCCGAGACCTTTCTGGTCAGTGGACCTTCTCTTTCGCTCCCAAAATCGTCAGTGGAGAGGTTAACCTGAATATGGAGATCGTAGAGAATGTTGTCTTCCCAGCTAAGAAGCTGCAGATAGAGGAATAACTCACCAACGATGCTGGAGCCTGCCCAGGCCTAAGCTTTAGGCCTGGCAGGCACAGCAAGAATAATAAGTGATAAAACAATGAAACAGAAAGTAATCAAGCTGTGGGTACTCGGCGCCGTGTTTGTAGCTGCTGCATGTAGCAAGACCGAACCTGAGGTTATCACAGAGGACTCGTCATACAAGCTAGATGCCAAGGAGATCTATGTCGAGACTCCAGCAAAGTTCGTGTACAATACCGACAACATTCTGCGTAATGAGTCAGCTAAAACTATAGGGCTAGAGGTTAAGGTTGTGGATGGTGTCCCTGAGCTCAATACAACGACTATACCTCTTACATTCAGATTGCGTCGTGCTCTGAGCAAGGAACTTGTTATCAAACTAGAGAAGGATGAGAGCCTCTTGACACGCTATTCAGGTGATAGAGAGAATGTCCAGAGTTTCCCCGATGGAACTTTCTCAGGGCTGACAGTTACGATCCCTGCAGGGCAGCTTACGCATACTGCCAATATTACGATAGTTGACTCTAAGCAGCTAACACATACAGGGGGCTACCTTACAGCTTTCCGTATAGATGTGCCTGCGGAGGTGAGCATGGCAGAGGATGCAAAGATGCTGTTTGTGCGCGCCAATGTGACGGAGCCTAAGGTTTTACTTCTCAATAGTATAGCTGAGGGCTGGAGTGAGGTTGAGTCAGCGCGCTATTACTTCTCGCCCAACAAGAGCTCATATTATAACAATTGGGAGGTATGGTCGAAGAGCTATCGCTTGTCTGCAATAAAGACCGCACAGAATCCCGCTATAGCTGGGTTATCTATTCATATGAATACGCCTTCAAAGAGATTGAAGACGGTTCAGATAAGAGCCTACAATAGCAGTATTTCTGACGGTGAGACATTTGAGCTTCTTACTCTGTCAGAGGCAAGAGAGGCTGTATACATCCGCTTTACAACGCCATTGACATATAGCCGAATTGAAATCACTGGAATGACTCCTTTTTCGGGATCATCTATAGAAATTCATGATGTTAAACTGTATCGTAAGCAGTAAGTAGGCATCAGTTGGTATTAATGAGTAAAGGGCTACTCCGACTTGTTCGGGGTAGCCCTTTAGCTTTAATTAGACAAAGAGAGGTGGGGTGCGAATAATGCTGTTTGTTTAGGGCTTGGCTACTATGTTATCTCCCTTTTCTCGCAGGAAGTAGATGGGTAGGCTATCTAGGCTGAGTAGGGATAGGGTAGAGTCTGTTATGGACTCGATGGTTAGTTTTGTTGTCCCTGTTTGGTCTGTGACAAAGAGAGAGTCCCCTTTGATATCCCAAGTGCCAGGGCGTAACTTGTCTCGACCCTCGGCATTGCGGAAGTATTGACTAAGCTTCTTATCGGGATGGAAAGTTACCTGTATCGTAACGCCATTGTTGATTTCGCTAAACTGCCACTGTCCTGTTATACGGGCGATGTTTGTCTCTGTCTTGTCTTCGCTTGTCTGTCCTTTACTTTGGCAGCTCGTGAGTGCTAGAGTGCTGAGAGCGCCTACTAGTAGAGCGGATGTAATTACTTGCTTGAGTTGCATTGTTTAGGCTTATTTAGTTAGCACGAAGATACACAATTACCCTCAGATTGCGTGCTAGTGGTGCTGTGTCTTGGGGGAGCGTATCTTCGCTGTTGTCCCTGCGCCTATGTACGCCCGTCCCCTAGTGAGTGAACA
>JAXFXP010000025.1:0-13238 GCA_034091595.1 Porphyromonas sp. | reverse complement strand
TAGATGTTTCAGTTCCCCACGTTCGCCCACCGCTCTGCGGTGTAATGCATCTTCTATGCATTGGGTTGCCCCATTCGGAAATCTGCGGATCATATCGTATGTGCCAATCCCCGCAGC
Organism: Porphyromonas sp.; assembly: GCA_034091595.1. Lineage (GTDB taxonomy): Bacteria > Bacteroidota > Bacteroidia > Bacteroidales > Porphyromonadaceae > Porphyromonas. Next base: position 13,121 of record JAXFXP010000025.1, on the reverse strand, counting down.
TTATCGCAGCTTATCACGTCCTTCGTCGCCTCCGAGAGCCTAGGCATCCACCGTCTGCCCTTATCTGTTTTGTCGCCTATCTCTATCCAATTAAGAATAGAGAACGGTTGTATACTTATTGTTTTTGCTCTACGTTGTTTTCTCGTTTCTTCTACTAATCATGTCAATGATCGCTAATGTCGTCTACCGAGGCGCTAACCTCCGAAAGACTGAGCTATTATATATAAGGAGTGTTACTCGCTTACTCTAAATAGGCTCGCTTATTGTCGCCCCGAGACCCTCTCGACCGCTCGTCTAACAGGCTGTTCCTCTCGTTTGCGTCTGCAAAGGTAATACAAGTTTCCCTTTCCCTCCAAATATCAACACGAAAAAGTTGTACACGCTAAGGCCCGACTTGCACTTACTAGACCGATTTACTAGACACTTACAAGGACGAAAAAAAATTAACCAAGTAAGGCAAAAGAAACACTGAGGAGGTAAATACTCAAGGCAGCAGACAGGCAGACCTCTCTATAGAACTCGCCATAACCCATCGGCAGACGGCGTGGATTCGCCTTGAGTTACGGAGACAAAAGACAACTAAAACAAGGAGGATATGTACGGAGCTACTAGACCAATCAGATAACCCACTAACTCGATGGCTAGCCTACATAGCCAATAAATCAATATGCAGAAGACAGGGATAGCAATACCCATAAAAACAGCCCTCTTATTGACCTCCCGAATAACAGTCTCATCACCCTCTACAAAGCCTACTATCAGCTGATAGTTCTTTTTGAAAGCCGTACTAAATATATCAAGCACTGCTCCGATGCCAAAGGGTATAAGCCCGAGCAAAGCATCCAATAGGATATTGTAGATAACAGCAAGGGTCAAGGAGATGGATTTCACCCGAAAGATTGCCAAATAAACAAATGGCAGTGCGAATACCATCGTAAGGATATCCCCCACCGCAGGGAAAATAAAGCCGATAATCGGATCTAGCTTATAGTCGTCTAGATACTTTTTGCTCCAGCGTGCCAGGGCGTAGGTTCTAGAATTTTGCTCTAACTCCCGACGTAGTACCTCCCTCTTGGTCAGCCGGTACTCATGCTCTTGATACTTCTCCATAGCGAGCTCAAAGTTCGGGATTTATTTATTTCCTCGCAAATATTAGCCTGAGGGCTATGCAGCCTCCCTCTAAGCAAACTACATCCTATATACACTGAGCCCCACCTGAAATTATAGCTTCAGGTGGGGCTCAGAAATATGCTATTTGTGTTTAGTTACCAGCTTTTGTCCACACAGAGGTACGCCCTAGGAGCGATACTCCAATAAAGCCACGCACCTTGAGTGAGCCATCATCCTGACGGGTGATCTTACAGCTATAAGTCTTCCCTGACTCAGGATCGTAAATAGTGCCCTTCTCCCACACATTCTTGCCAGAATAGACAAAGCTGCGCAATATACGTTTACCTACAATAGGCTTAGACTGCTCTGCCTTGTCTGGATTCTTACTGTCCGTAACATTAGCACGGGCTGTCCACACCAAAGTCCCGACATACTTGTCCCCCTCCTTATCGATGCGGACCTTAGCCTTACCTCCCTCGGTAAGATACAGACCAAGCAAAGCATTGGCCTCCTGTGCCGAAGCCAGCATTAGGCCAGCAAAAAACAAACAGATTGCTGCGAATAGTTTCTTCATATCTTGTCTCATTTTAATATTAATCTAGTTAGCTACCAATCAGTGACCATCCCACCAAAAGATGCACAAAGATACACAAAATGAGCTATACAGGCAATAAGAACAGCACAGATAAAACAGGAGCATCCTGCTGCAGTGTTAGCAGGATGCTCCCTCTGAAATAATGCAGCTACGCCACAGTCTGAGGACAGACTAGAAGCGATAGCCGATAGAGAGGTCTAGACGCACGAGTGGAGCACCAGCCTTAAACTCCGCTTTAGCACCACGGATACTGTTAGTATCACGAATAGGCTGGAAGTCTAGCGTAGCCTTACCGGGGAGGTACTTAGCCACATCTATTGCGCCATTCTCCAGTTCTTTGAGGTCCTCATTCGTAAGCCCCTGGGCCGTAGCATCGAGTACACTCTGTAGATTCATCTTTGCCTTAGGTGCATAATGAGCTCCCACAGAGAGGTCTACTGAGATAACGCGTGCAATGTAAAACTGGACACCGAGTCCAAGCCCTCCGCTAATGGCTGAGGCCTCTCCAGAGAAGCGCATATCATTAATCGCAGGTGAGGCTTCGCCAGAGCTAGACGAAACGCTGAAACGTAGGCCACCTACAGAGAGCTTGTCATAGCGCATATAAGGCGCAACATAAAAGCCACGACCATAGCCTCCACCGAGATACAGACGGAGCTCGGGAGAAATTGTAGTTATCCCGAGGGCAGCATCTTTGTACTCATCTCCGAGGAGAGAGGTCAGCTGAGTGAAGCCTCTCTCTGGACGTGTAGAGTAGGACAGCTGTAGGCTCAAATGTTTCGTTAGAATACGTTCGTAAGAGAAAGCGTAGTTTTGGAAAGCTACGGCTACAGGACTAACCTTGATAATGTTACGCCCATCGAGCAAAGCTCCCTGAGTAACATCATAGGCAGGTTTCTGCGCAAAAGCTGCAGAGCTTGCAGCGAGCGCAAAAAGAGATAGTAGTAATTTCTTCATGGCGATTCAAATAAGATTTGATTTATCGCAGGCAAAGATACACACTTTTACATCAATATACAAACTATAAACACAAACTCAGGTAAAGAGTACGAGAGCCTCTCTTTCGCTACACAACAACAAGGGCTGCACCGAGATATCTCTCGGCACAGCCCTTGCAAGCTTTATAAGAGCTTAGGACTATCTAGTAGCCTAAGACAACTTTTCCTTAAGAGCAGCTAGAGCCTCTAGATTACCTAGAGTAGCGCGCTCTGTGTTGGCATTGTTGCTAGCCACAGCAGCATCGTTGTTTGACTCCTGACGAGCAGCGCCACCACGGTTACCACGACTACGACGCTCCTCGTTCTTAGGAGCTTCCTCGAAGGTACGGCTGTGCGATACGATGATGCGACGGCTATCCTTGTTGTACTCGATCACGCGGAACTCTAGGGTCTCACCCTTCTGAGCCTGTGAACCATCCTGCTTGGTTAGATGACGTGGAGTAGCGAAGCCCTCTACATCGTGTGGTAGAGAGATTACAGCACCCTTATCAACAAACTCTAGCACAGTACCCGTGTGGATAGTACCTACCTTGAATACGCCATCGAGGGCATCCCATGGGTTCTCCTCGGTCTGCTTGTGGCCAAGGCTGAGGCGACGGTTCTCAACGTCGATCTCGAGTACCTGGATATCAAGCATAGCACCTACAGTCGTAAATTCGCTTGGGTGCTTAACCTTCTTGGTCCAAGAGAGGTCACTGATGTGCACGAGACCATCTACACCTTCCTCGATCTCTACGAAGACACCGAAGTTAGTGAAGTTGCGTACGCGAGCCTTGTGGCGTGATCCTACAGGGAAACGCTGCTCGATACCAGCCCATGGGTCTTCCTTGAGCTGCTTGAGACCCAGGCTCATCTTGCGGTCTTCGCGGTCCAGAGAGAGTACTACGGTCTCGATTTCGTCCCCAACGTGTAGGAAGTCATTAGCCGTGCGTAGGTGCTGCGTCCAGCTCATCTCTGATACGTGTACTAGACCTTCTACACCTGGAGCTACCTCTACGAATGCACCGTAGTCAGCCATCACGACTACCTTACCCTTGATCTTGTCCCCTACCTTGAGGTCTGGGCTAAGAGCATCCCATGGGTGTGGCTGTAGCTGCTTTAGGCCGAGAGCAATACGCTTTTTGTTCTCATCGAATTCGAGGATAACCACCTTGATTGTTTCATCAAGTGATACCACTTCGCTTGGGTGAGACACACGACCCCATGATAGGTCCGTGATATGGATAAGACCATCTACGCCACCGAGGTCGATGAAGACACCGTAAGACGTAATGTTCTTAACAACACCCTCGAGGATCTGGCCCTTCTCGAGCTTGCTGATGATCTCAGCCTTCTGAGCCTCGAGCTCAGCCTCGATAAGCACCTTGTGTGATACTACTACGTTCTTGAATTCGTTGTTTACCTTAACGATCTTGAACTCCATAGTCTTGTCTACGTAAGCATCGTAGTCGCGGATAGGACGTACGTCAATCTGGCTACCAGGTAGGAAGGCCTCGATGCCGAATACATCGACAATCATACCGCCCTTAGTGCGGCTCTTAACGTAACCCTTAACCACTTCATCCTTCTCGAGAGCCTCAGTGATAAGATCCCAAGAGCGAGCAGCACGAGCCTTGCGGTGGCTGAGTACTAGCTGACCCTTCTTGTCTTCCTGGCTTTCTACGAATACTTCTACTTCGTCCCCAACCTTGAGGTCTGGGTTGTAGCGGAATTCTGAAGCAGAGATAGTAGCTTCGCTCTTGAAGCCAATGTTTACTACCACCTCACGCTTAGAGATAGAAGCAACCTTACCTACGGTTACTTCCTGTTCCTTGATGTTGTTTAGTGTGCTGGCGTAAGCAGCTTCCTGCTCCGCACGTGATGCTGAGCTTGCGCTAGCACCGTTCTCAAACTCGTCCCAGTTGAATCCTTCTACAGGCTGGATGTTTAGTTTGCTCATTTGTTAATTGGTTAATAAAATAAATACGCTTCTGCACTCGCCCGCCGACCTCGCACTAAGCCCTCAATCACGACGGACAAATACCGCTGCAAAGGTACACATTATCTAGCACATACACAATAAGAATATAGCGAAATGCTCATAAGAGAGCCTTGCCTGAAAGGCTCTACAACAGATAAGAATAATGGCACCCCAATGCCGAGACCTACAAGGGCCTGCACTGGGGCGCCATCTTGGCTTGACTGTAGAGACCATAAGGGCGATCCCCACTAAGCCTCTCCGTAGATATAGACTACAGAGAGACCTCTGGAGGGCCTACAGCATACGCTGGCTACGCTGGATAAATTTAGCCAATGCCTCACCAGTCAGAAGACCACTACCTAGTAGTGCAAGGTCTACCAGCTGACCGACTAGATCATTGCCCGCACCATAAGCCTTTAGCTCACTCTTGATCTGTCCCTCTAGCTCTGCCACTCGGTAGGCTAAGGCATCCATAGCCTCTCGGTCTGCCGTGGCTAGCTCTTCCTCTTTCTTGCCCTCTTGGGCCTTGCGAGCTTCGGCGAGTGCATCATTTTTGCTCGCTAGCTCGGTACGCACTACGGCTAGCCCCTCCTCTAGAGCTTTGCCTTCGTCTGAGAGAACACGCTGCACGAGGCTATGGTCTGCATTGAGCACTACATTGTAGCTCTCGGGCATCTCACCATAGAAGCCCATGCCTGGCTGCATACGTGCCATATCTTGCATACGGCGCATCCATTCGCCCTGCGTTACCAGTACGGCATCGGCATCGGCCCCGAGCGACTCGATAGCCACGTGGAACATCTTCTTGTCCTCCTCGGGCAGACGACCCTCGAAGATAGTGCGCAGACGCCCCTGCTCTACCTCGCTGAGATTTACGCTAGCTACCTCATCCTTGACAATGAGCTTGGCTATAGAGTCGGCATCCACACGCACGAAGCGAGTCTTCTCTAGCTTCTGCTCCAGCTGAGCGATAGCGTGTACATCTAGCGGACCATCCATCACCAGCACCGAGTAACCCTTAGCCTCAGCACGTTGGATATGGCTGTAGAGCGCCTCGGTATTGTCGGCATAGAGCACTACGAGGTTGCCATCCTTGTCTGTTTGCTCTGCAGTAATAAGCGTCTTGTACTCCTCTATAGTATAGCGCTTGCCTGCCACATCCGTTAGGAGTACAAACTGCTTAGCACGGTCGTAAAACTTCTCATCACTGAGCATACCATACTGCACAAATATCTTGAGGCTATCCCACTTCTCCTCGAAGAGCGTGCGGTCGCTACGGAAGATTTCGTCTAGGCGATCTGCAACCTTTTTGGTGATATGATTACTAATTTTCTTCACCTGCGCATCGCTCTGCAGGTACGAACGCGATACATTCAGAGGAATATCTGGGCTATCGATGACGCCGTGCAACAGCGTTAGATACTCAGGTACGATGCCATCAACCTCCTCGGTTACGAAGACCTGATTGCAGTACAGCTGTATCTTATTGCGCTGTAGCTCCATCTGGTTCTTTATCTTAGGGAAGTAGAGTATCCCCGTTAGGTTGAAAGGATAGTCTACATTGAGATGAATCCAGAAGAGAGGCTCCTCGAACTGTCCTGGATAAAGCTGTCTGTAGAAGTTCTTATAGTCCTCATCGCTCAGCTCGCTGGGCTTTTTAGTCCAGGCAGGGTGTGTATCATTGATTTGGTTATCCTCCTCGGTATCCTGCATCTTGCCATCGCGCCACTCCTGCTTTTTCCCGAAGATAACGGGGATGGTGAGGAACTTGCAGTACTTCGCTAGTAGCCCCTCGATACGCTCGCGAGAGAGGAATTCCTTACTCTCCTCGTCGATATGCAGTACGATATCTGTACCACGCTCACTACGCTCGGTTTCCTCCATAGTATACTCAGGAGAGCCGTCGCAGCTCCACTTAACGGCTGTGGCACCATCGCGGTAGCTCTTGGTGATGATATCGACACGACTAGAGACCATAAAAGACGAATAGAAGCCAAGGCCGAAGTGCCCTATGATGGCCACCTTGTCATCCTTGTACTTATCCAAAAACTCTTCGGCCCCAGAGAACGCAATCTGATTAATATACTTGTCCACCTCATCGGCTGTCATACCAATACCACGGTCGCTGATCGTGAGCGTGCCAGCCTCAGCGTCAATGCTAATAGACACACGCAGCTCGCCCAGATCGCCTTTATACTCACCAGCACTGGCTAGTGCTCTTAGCTTCTGGCTCGCATCTACAGCGTTACTTACTAGTTCGCGCAGGAAGATGTCGTGTTCGCTATATAGGAACTTCTTGATTACGGGGAATATATTTTCGCTCGTTACCCCTATCTTTCCATTTCTACTCATATCTATATATTATACGTTGTTTGTTTGCTGATAACTCTAGCTATACAAAAGCAATGCCAGAGCTGACACAGGGTATCCATGTCTGCCGTTTTGGCGGAGAGGATGTATAGCACACACTATCAAAGCCCCCTCTCTGAAAACAAACGAGCCTATGCCGGAGTACTGGGGCAAGCAAAAGCCCTCTAAGAGGCAAGGCTCTGGCCACCTAATAGGTGAACCAGCGTTCACCTACCGAGTCGACAAGTGGCGACCTAATAGGCGAACTGATGGGCTCCTATTAGGCTAATACATAGAACTACAGCGAAGCTCAAACTTATTTGATAGAGCCCTCTTAGCCTCCGACTATGCATATATATAATCAATCAATTGGAACTCTCACCAAAGCTCCCTACCTTTGCATCAAGTTAAAACAAAAACAACAAAACAAAGTATGGCAACTATTATTAACAAGCAGCTTCCTGAGTTTTCAGTGAACGCTTATCAGAAAGGCAAAGGCTTCTTCACTGTAACCAACGAAGACCTCAAGGGCAAGTGGGCAATCCTTTTCTTCTACCCTGGCGACTTCACCTTCGTGTGTCCTACAGAGCTAGCAGACCTACAGGACTACTACGCAGAGCTAAAGAGCCTAGGCGTAGAGGTGTACTCGGTGAGCACAGACTCACACTTCGTACACAAAGCGTGGAGCGATGCTACTGAAACCATCGCACGCATCGAGTATCCAATGCTCGCAGATATGAAGTTTGATCTATCACGTGCTCACGACGTGATGATTGAGGAGGCTGGTCAGGCTTACCGTGGTACCTTCCTCTACAATCCTGATGGCGAGCTGAAGATTGCCGAGATCCACGACAATGGTATCGGTCGTGACGCAAGCGAACTTATGCGCAAGGTAAAGGCTGCTAAGTTCGTGTACGAAAACCCAGGTCAGGTATGCCCTGCCAAGTGGAAGGAAGGCGCAGCTACACTCAAGCCAAGTATCGACCTCGTAGGTAAGATCTAATCCGGAAAAGAAAAAACAAACCACTGGGGGCGTACTATCTGAGGTTTTGCCTCGTAGTACGCCCTCGCTATTAAGACTAACTCTCTTATCTTAATCCCATGGCTTTAGACAATGCAATGATTGAGCAGTTGCGAGGTATATTCTCGGCGCTCGAACACAATTATACACTACGCATTACCGACCCAGGCGACCAGCACGGCGAAGAAATGCGTAGCCTTATCAATGACTTCGCTAGCGCTAGCGAACGCCTCAGCGTAGAGGTCAAGGCAGGCGAACAGCTCTGCCTCGAGCTCCTGCGTGAGGGCAAGGCTACAGGCGTTAGCTTCCGTGCAATCCCTACAGGACACGAGTTCACAAGCCTTATCCTAGCCGTCTACAATGCCGATGGCAAGGGCAAAAACTACCCCGATGAAGTCCTAGTACGACGCATCCAAAGCCTCAAGCGTCCTATCAAGCTCACGACCTACGTATCTCTGACCTGTACCAACTGCCCAGAGGTCGTACAGAGCCTCAACCTAATTACACTCATCGCAGGTGAGGGCATCAGCCACGAAATGGTGGATGGCGCCATCTATACCAGCGAAGTAGAGGGCCTCGGCATCTCTGCCGTACCTACGGTTTACGCCAACGGTGAGGTCCTACACATCGGACAGAGCAACCTCGGCGAACTACTCGGCAAGCTAGAGAAGGCTGTCGGTGCTGAGGAGCAGAGCCTAGAGCCCGTACGTCGGGAATTCGACCTTATAGTCGTAGGCGCTGGTCCTGCTGGCACCTCAGCTGCTATCTATTCGGCACGCAAGGGGCTACGTGTAGCTCTCGTAGCTGAGCGCGTAGGTGGACAGGTAAACGAAACCACTGCTATCGAAAACATCCCCTCGGTAGTGAAGACGACAGGCACACAGCTAGCTGCCGACCTGCGCCTACACGCCAGCGAATACGGTATCAGTATCCTAGACCAGCGCCGCGTAGAGCGTGTTACGCTAGAGGGCGACAGCAAGGAGATACATACCTCTTTCGGAGAAGTACTAGTGGCACCACAGCTCATCATCGCCACAGGTGCTGCTTGGCGCAAGCTAGGCGTACCTGGCGAAGCCGAACATATTGGTCGTGGGGTAGCTTTCTGCCCCCACTGCGATGGTCCATTCTTCAAGGGTAAGGATATAGCCGTAGTCGGTGGCGGCAACTCGGGTATAGAGGCAGCTATAGACCTTGCTGGCATCTGCCGAAGCGTTACGGTCCTAGAGTTTGCAGACACACTCAAGGCCGACACCGTGCTCCAAAACAAGCTCGCGAGCCTCAGCAATACCAAGGTTATCACCAGCGTAGCTACTCAGGAGGTTATCGGTGATGGTAGCAAGATCTCGGCTCTACGTGTAGCGCCACGTGATGGTGGCGAAGAGTTCCGTGTGGAGGTCGATGGTGTCTTCGTGCAGATAGGCCTTGCTGCTAATACGCAGAGCTTCGATGGACTCGTGGAGCGCAACCGCATGGGCGAAATCCTTGTGGACGAGCGCTGCCGTACGAATGTGCCTGGCATCTATGCTGCGGGTGACTGTACCACAGTCCCCTACAAGCAGATTGTCATCGCTATGGGCGAAGGAGCTAAGGCTGCCCTAACGGCCTTTGACGACCGCATCCGTGGCGGACAGGCCCACTAGGGAGCCGTTGCTCGGGCTCATATAATGCCTCATCGCCCCCATTGGTAGGGCAAGATATCCGCAGTACTGCTAAAAATGGAATATTGCAGTACTGCAAAGTCGAGATTGCAGTACTGTATTTTCAAAATGCAGTACTGCAATTTTTACTTCCTTGTATAGGGGTGATGACACTTTAGTTGAGTATAGCCCTACAAGCTTGCTTGAGCGATGTACCCCATAGGGTCTTTCCTGCCGCTCGCTCAATACACCAAGAAACCGTGCAATGGCTTCCTGTAAACTATTACCGATAAAACAAAGCTGTTGTATCAGTACAACATTTATACCCTAGTGCAATGTACTATATCTACTAGCCTGATAGGCAAGAAGCTATCCTTTGCCAAAGACATCGGGTATAACCCTATAGCAACATAAGCCCCCCGAGGGAAGTGAACTTTGCACTTATTCCTCGGGGGGCTTATATTAGACCTGACTAGCAGGCTATATATCCGAAAGGCTACAAATAAACAGCTACTCTCGCCCCGTATGCCCGAAGCCACCCGTACCACGCTCAGTAGACTCTAGAGCTTCGACGGGCTCCCACTCCACTTGTTCGTGCCGTGCTACGACCATCTGGGCGATGCGCTCGCCATCACGTATAATGAAGTCCTCAGCCGACAGATTGACCAAACCAACCTTAATCTCGCCTCGGTAATCAGCATCGATAGTGCCAGGGCTATTGATAACGGTAATGCCGTGCTTAATGGCAAGGCCCGAGCGAGGACGTATCTGCGCCTCGTAGCCCTCGGGGAGTTCGATGAATAGCCCCGTGGGGACAACAGCACGCTCTAGCGGGCGCAGGCAAAGCTCCTCCGAGAGCATTGCCCTAAGGTCCATACCCGCAGATGCTATCGTAGCATAGGCAGGTAACGGATGATGACTCTTATTGATAACCTTCACTTGCATAGTGGTCTGCTTTTGAGTGGTCTTAGTAGCTTATTTACGCTCTGGCTCTTGCCAGTCACCTTCGCTCTTGATAAGGTCAATCAGTTGCTCTACGGCATCCTCCTGAGGCACGCCACGACGCACACACTTCTGTCCCTTATAGAGGTCGATTGTCTTAGGGGCAGCACCTACATAGCCATAGTCCGCATCAGCCATCTCTCCAGGCCCATTCACGATACAGCCCATGATGCCTATCTTCAGCCCCTTGAGGTGCGAGGTGGCAGCCTTTACTCGGGCTATCGTCTCCTGTAGGTTGTACAGCGTGCGTCCACAACCAGGGCAACTAATAAACTCGGTCTTGCTCATGCGTAGACGTGTCGCCTGTAGAATACCTAGCTGAATCTTGACGAGGTCGCTATGTGCAATATTAGGAGCCGATAGGCACAGCCCATTACCATAACCATCCAACAGAATAGTACCAGCATCGGCAGCAGCCTGCAGACGCAGTAGCTCTATACTATCCGTCTCATAGGTATGGGCTAGAATGATAGGGTTATTGAGTCCGGCACGCTTTAGCATGGTGCAGCCTAGACGCCACTCGGCCACAGCGTTATCGCCCGGAGCATTGAGGACTACTAGACGGCTGGGCTCGCTACGGAGCAGCTTGATAATCTCCTCGCTTAGCTGATAGCAGTCTGTCTGTATATAGCTTAGCTCGGCCATCATCGCCCCACTAGCACTCTGTAGACGCCCCTCGGATGTTAGGTAGTAGTCGGCACGTACTTCGTCGGCATCTGTAGCGGGGGTATAACTCGTACCAATGACAATGGGCAGATTAGTCCCGCCTACTAGACGACCAATAGCGGTGCTACTAGTACGTGCCCCACTGGCTAGGCGCTGATACTCCTCCCAGCTAGGCAGTAGCTCGGCCTCGACCGAGAGCGGTGTGCGTGTAGCCACATAGTCTACAAGCGTACGCGCCACAGGTATCTCGAACTCTGGATCTTCGCTGAGCGAAACACGTATCGTATCACCTAGGCCATCAGCTAGGAGCGAGCCAATGCCCACGGCACTCTTGATACGGCCGTCCTCGCCCTCGCCAGCCTCAGTAACACCGAGGTGCAGAGGATAGGCAGGATAGCCCAATTCGTCTAAACGCTGAGCTAAGAGACGTATGGCTGCTGTCATCACGAGCGTATTGCTGCTCTTCATAGAGATAACGATATTATGGAAGTCATGCGCACGACATACATCCAGATACTCTAGCGCAGACTGTACCATCCCCTCGGGCGTATCTCCATAGAGCATCACCATACGCTCAGAGAGAGAGCCATGGTTTACTCCGATACGGATAGCACGGCCAAGCTCTTTGGCGCGCTGTACGAAGATACCGAAGCGCTCCACCACACGCTGGTGCAGCTCTGCATAGAGCTCTGGCGTCCATTCGCGGGGCTCGCTCGTCTTAGTATCGACGTAGTTCCCTGGATTGACACGTACTTTCTCGATATGCTCAAGTGCCTCGTTGGCAGCAGTAGGATTGAAATGAATATCCGCTACAAGAGGAGTCTGATAACCAAGCGCTCTAATACCATCACGAATATTAGCCATATTACTAGCCTCCTTCTTGCCCTGAGTCGTAAAACGCAGGAGGTCAGCGCCAGCGTCAATAACACGCTGTGCCTGTTCGACCGAAGCCTCGGTATCCATAGTGCTGGTATTGGCCATTGACTGTAGGCGGACGGGATAGCTACCTCCGAGTGTTAGGGTGCCTATCCGAACGTCTATCGCTGGGCGTCTCATATACACGCAGGGGCTAGCACTGCGCAGTCTTTTGCTTGTCGTCATATTATCTAATTATATCATAGGAGCATAGACACAGTCTACATAGCCTGCAAACTCCCATAGATAAACAAAAGGGAAGGCTAGACGGTTCAGCCAGCCTAGAGGAGACCGAAGCTCGGCCGTCTGAGAGGTATTGAATACGACAGGGGCTACCTGAGTAGATCCTCAGGTAGCCCCTTACTTTATACTCGCTGAAGGTAGCCTTCATCGAGAGCGAACGCTATTACTCTGCGTTGAGGAAGAGCTGCTTTACATAGACGGCCTTCTGCATCTTCTTGCGCTTGATTACAGATGGCTTAGTAAACTCACGACGTGCGCGGAGTTCCTTTACAGCACCTGTTCTTTCGAACTTACGCTTGAAACGCTTAAGAGCCTTCTCAATGTTTTCGCCCTCTTTTACTTGTACTACGATCATAACTTTTGTTAGTCTTTATCTTGTTTATTATTACTTACTCATTTGGAAGTTCGTCCGCATACATACAGCGGACTATCATCGCACATTTTTGGCAGTGCGAGTGCAAAGATAGCAAATGCCTGGGATATAGCCAAACAAGTGCCACTCAGTCAACGGATAAATACTTTACTTACTGCTCGTAGTTACACCCCCTAACGTCGGTAAGCTTGCTGAGCTATAGAGCGTAGTACAGCCTACCTTTATGTAGAAGTTATAGATTAGTGCGAGAGG
>JAXFXP010000024.1:0-9731 GCA_034091595.1 Porphyromonas sp. | reverse complement strand
AGTAAAGGATGAAGCACCTTATCCAGTTGATGGCACTCCTAGTGTGTGCTGTCTTCGCATCTTGCGACCGTCTAAGCGATGAGCCTGTGATCGAAAAAGGACACGAGTATGAGTATGTTGGTGCGCAAGCGCAAAGCTTAGTCCTAAGGGTAACGAACTTCTCAGGGCGACCCCTATAACCATAAGGATGATTGGAGCATACAGGGTATCGGAGCTACTGACTCTATAGGAAATATCAGAGTTGTTCGGAATCAGCTGGAGGTATTGCCAGATGCCTCTCAGCGTATACACTACGAGTGGCTAACATGCACAGTACCTAGGCATAAAAGGGAAATACACGTATCCGTTAACGAAAATACGACGGGGCAGGAACGTCGCTTAACCTTTATGACTGCAGGGGAGAAGCTCTCGGGCCCACATTTACGATAATCCAGAAGGCGGAGAAGGACTAGTAGTGATAAGCTATGAAGTGCTCTCGAGGGTGAGTAGATGAGGGTACTGAACTATTGGTCGAGCTTCTGGTTTATATTTTAGAAATTTTATCAGTATCAACTTATAAATATGAAGAAACTCTTTACACTCGTAGCCGTAGCACTAGCAGGTCTAGCAACGCTACAGGCTCAGGAAGAAGCGCCAGCTAGCAACTGGACGAAAAAAAACGTGAGCGGTATCAACCTCTCGCAGACCTCTCTCAGCAACTGGGCTGCAGGGGGCGAAAACTCTGTATCATGGAACGTATACCTCAACTCTATCGCTAACTACAAAAAGGACAAGTGGAGCTGGGATAATGGTCTCGTTGCTGACTTTGGTCAGACATATACCTCTAGCAACAAATGGCAGAAAAGTGTAGACAAGCTGAACCTAAATACCAAGGCGGGATATGCCCTAGCTAAGCACTGGAATGCCGCCCTACTACTAGACTTCCTTACACAGTTTGACCTCGGATACAAGAGCGCTTCCTCTCGTGCTGCTGGCGAGAAGTACATCTCCAAGTTCCTATCACCTGGCTACGTAACGCTCTCTCTCGGTGCCGACTACAAGCCCAATCAAAACTTTTCGCTACTCCTATCGCCTGCTACAGGCAAGCTGACCATCGTAGCCGACGACTACCTCTCTAGCCTAGGGGCGTATGGCGTAAAGCCTGGCAAGCACCTCCTAGCCGAGATTGGTGCTAGTATAGTAGCCAATTACAACACCAACCTCACCAAGGACATCAGCCTCGTAACCAAGCTAACGCTCTTCTCTGCCTACAACCACAACTTTGGCAATATCGACGTAAACTGGGACCTGATGCTCAATTTCAAGGTAAACAAGTACATCACAGCCAACTTCACCACCAACCTCATCTACGACGATGATATCAAGAGCGCCTCAGGCGGTCCTAAGGTACAGCTTCGCCAGATGCTTGGTCTAGGTGCTGTGTACACATTCTAGCATACCTACAAAGACCTCAAAAGCCCTAGCTAGCAAGGATGCACTTGCCCGCTAGGGCTTTTTACTTTATTCCTGCCACGATGAACCCATAACGTTAATATTAGGTTAATAAGATGTATCTTTGTACGTACATTCTTTAACTAAGCATATATATACGAGAATTCAATAACCGAATTTTTTATGAAGCTACAACTAACCGTCCTCGCTCTAGCTGGAGCAATGGCACTAAGTGCTAACGCACAGGAAAGCGCAGCTCGTATGACGCAAGTATCCTACGAGAAGAGCACGCCAAACAACTGGTTTATCACCTTCCAGGGTGGCGCCTCTATCCTCGCTAACGGAGACAACTCAAAAGCAAAATTTAGCGAGCGTCTTACTTTTACCCCTAGCCTCGCCGTAGGTAAGTGGCACAGCCCTTACTACGCTACACGTCTGAAGGCTGAGGTGGGCGAAGCCAAGAGTTTCTACAACTCTACCTCTCTCCTCAAGCACGAAAACTACTTCGTAGGTGCACACTACGACTTTATGCTTGACCTCGTAAATCTGTTCTCTCGCTACGGCCAGAAGAACGTTATTAGCCTTGTGCCTTTCGTTGGCTTAGGCTACGAGTACAAGTTTGACAGCTCTGAGCGCTTCCACGACGTGCATGCTGCTACAGCCAACGTAGGTCTACAGCTAGGCATCCGTCTGGGCGAACGCGTGGACTTCGTTCTCGAAGGTCAGTCTTCGTGGAATGGTATCGAGATCCGCAACTCTTTCCCACGTGAGTACAACGATACACAGCGCCTATCAGCTAGCGCAGGTCTCAACTTCCGTCTGGGCAAAATAGGCTTCACTGCCGTTACCCCTCTCGATGAGGCCCTCGTAGCAAACCTCAATGGCCAGATCAACGCTCTACGTGCTGAGAACGCTGAGCTTGCTAAGCGCCCCGTAGACTGCCCCGAGGTAGTAGCAGCGCCCGCTGTAGCTACAGCTAGCCATTTCCTTGCCGACAAGAGCATCCTCTTCGCCCACGGTAAGAGCGCTGTATCTAAGGACCAACTCATCACGGTCTTCGATGCTAGTGAATTCGTCAAGAAGTACGATGGAGAGCTCGTTATCACGGGCTATACGCAGAAGTCCGAGAGTCGCTTCGCTGGTCTTGCTGAGAAGCGTGCTCAGGCCGTAGCCCGTATCCTTACTGAGGAGTATGGTGTGCCTAGCGAAAAGATTACTATCGAGTACAAGGATGCTAGCGAAGGCCTCTTCGATGGCAAGAACACTGCCTGGAACCGTAGCGTAGTTATCCGCTCTAAGTAATCTGGTGCATCCAAGGTATTAACACTAACGTAAGACAAAAGACAATGACAAAGAATCTAATGTGCATGGCTCTTGCGGCCCTAATGGGTACTACTGCCCTCACTGCACAGACAAACGATACTAAGCCAGCACACAAGACGGTATTCGCTAAGGACGGCCTAGGCAGCCACTGGTTTATCGAGCTTGGCGACTATGCTACATTCCTACAAGGTGGTACTAACAACAACGCAGCCTTCGGCGACCGCCTCAGCTACGTTAACCCCACGCTCTCTGTAGGTCGCTGGCACCGTCCTTACTTCGCTACACGTATCAACCTACAGGGCGGACAGTTTAAGGAGTTTGTATACAATGGTCCTCTAGCGACTCAGGGTAAGCACACTTATCTCAATGGTACCCTGGACTTCATGTTCGATGTAGTTAACTACTTCGCACCTTACAAGGAGAACCGTTTCTTCCACATTATCCCCTTCGTAGGTATAGGTGCTAGCAACATCTTCGAGTCTGACTATGCGGGCACCAAGGATAGCAAGGACCGTCATGCCGCTATCGGCCAGGCTGGTCTACAGCTCAAGTTCCGTCTCGCCAAGTGTGTAGACCTCAACCTCGAGGGTAAGATGGCAGCAAGCTACTTTTCTCTCCCTAGCTATGCCGAAGGCTCAGAGATGCGTGGTGGCTACCTAGGTTCACTGGGTGCTAGCCTCACATTCCACCTCGGCAAGAAGGCCTTCACGCCTATCGTACCACAGGACGAAGCCCTCGTCAAGAACCTAAACGACCAGCTAAACGCCCTACGTGCTGAGAATGCTGAGCTCTCTAAGCGCCCTGTAGACTGCCCCGAGGTAGAGGCTCCACAGGTAGCTGGTGTAGCTGTGGGCAACGTTGTTTACTTCCGTCTCAATAGCGCTGTAGTAGATGCCAACCAGATGATCAACATCCGCAACATCGCCGAGTACGCCAAGAACAACACCGAGACCATCACGCTCGTAGGTCACGCTGACCGTCAGACCGGTACACCTGAGTACAACTACAAGCTCTCTGAGCGTCGTGCTGAGGCTGTGAAGAAGATCCTCGTAGAGCGCTTCGGCATCTCTGCAGATCGCATCAAGACCAGCTGGGAAGGTGACCGTGTGCAGCCTTACGCTGAGAACGTATGGAACCGCGTAGTAATTATGAACGCTGAGTAAACAACGTAGCGTAATACATAAAGCTATTGGCGGGGGCTAGAGTTATGATAAACTCTAGCCCCCGCTCACTGTAATACAAGGCCACCAAGGTAAGCTGCACAATCTACGACGAGAATATGAGTAGAGCCTCTCTCTATACAGTACTATCTAAGCCCTACCTATTAGGGCTTACTTTTTTAGTACACGAAAGTAAAAGTTGCAGTACTGCATTCTGAGAATGCGGTACTGCAACTTTCCGTTTTCTATACTAATACAGAGAGGGCCTAGCCTACAAGAGCCGACCATCGCACAGGGCATTGCTCAGCCTGTCTGACCTCTCCCTCTTACCCGAAGCCCTTGCAAAGCCTAGCTACCTAACTGCTGCTTGGTTTTCGTCAAGAAGTCCTCTACAGCCTGCTCAAAGTCCACATCCATTCTGTCTGCAAGAACCGCCAACCACCACACGCACTCTCCGATTTTATGCTTCAGGTTTTCCTCTGTCTTTGCAGAGGGCCAACGTCCCTGTTGCGACATCGTAAAACGCCCGACAAGGCCTGCATCTGTGAGAAAGGCTAAGGCATCCTCTTCCACTGTCCATTCACTACCATGATGACTACGCTCTAGAGCGTGGTATTGCTCTCGTATCTCTCGGGAGAGAGCAATGATATCTTTTATCTCCATATACAATTATATATTCCTACCAGGGATACTTTCTTTTTCCTAGGGTAGCCCTATCCGAGGGTCTCAAGCCTATACTTGCCGAGGAGTGTAGCTCCTGTGAATATCGTCCCTGACCGACTGTACGTCTAGCCCTTGGGGCGTCGTCATAGAGCAATCTATCGATACACCTGTACTACTCTGCTAAGTAACTAGGGTAGCCTGTATTTTGTTGATACGATTGTATAATATCCTCTAGTGAGAGAGCTCATAGACCTCTAGAGTCTGTTCTATATCAAGGAATACGACAGCTATGGCAGTCAAACATTAGCATCTTGACCTTAGAGAGCTGTAAGTCGCAACTAAAAGGCATCTATTCGACACTTTGAACAATTTATAGGGCGTTTCCTCTCTAATGCACGATCAGAGTGTCCATCACATAATAAAGTTCCGACATAGCACCTGCGCAAATACCGGATAGTGTGCACGGTGTAATAGTATCAATCTATCAATTAGGCGATAAGTCAATAAATCATCAGGATAAGACAGCGCCCTCCCTGTCTCCCTTTATTAAATCCATAGTATATTCGTAAGGCTAACATATTCATTACCCCTATAACCAAGTAGGAGTACTGAGTATGATCATGAAACATTTAATTAAATCATTCAGTGTATTGCTTATGGCAAAACATTTATCACCATTACAGACATCTCGGTCTAGCGGGCTGAGGAAAACGCTCTGCGTGGGGACTATAATCGCCCTCGGAGCTGCATTCTCGACCAGCACACTGTACGCCGAGGAAAGCATCAGCTCAGCAAAACGGGCCGATGTACAGCAAAACAATACGCGCACCATCAAGGGTACCGTTGTGGATGAGAATGGCGAATCCCTGCCAGGGGCCTCCATCCTAGTAGAGGGCACACAGACAGGTGTAGTAACAGACCTAGACGGGAACTTCCGTGTAACCCTCCCTGCTGGCAAAAACAAGCTACGTGTCAGCTTCGTCGGCTATACGCCCATTAGCGTAGTGGCCAAAGACGGGATGAAAGTACAGCTACTCCCCGATACCAAAACCATCAAAGAGGTAGTGGTAACTGGTATGGTAGCTACCGACAAGCGCCTCTTCACCGGTGCTACCGATAAGCTCACAGCCGACAAGGTCAAACTCGATGGGGTCGCAGACGTAAGCCGTGGCCTCGAGGGACGCTCGGCAGGGGTAAGCGTACAAAACGTGTCGGGGACTTTCGGGACAGCGCCCAAAATACGTGTACGTGGTGCCACCTCTATCCATGGCTCATCCAAGCCCCTATGGGTAGTCGATGGTGTCATCCAGGAGGATGTGGTAGAGGTCTCTGCCGATGCCCTTAGCTCGGGGGATGCTACTACGCTGATCAGCTCTGCTATCTCGGGGCTCAACGCTGACGACATCGAGAGCTTCCAGATCCTCAAGGACGGCTCGGCAACCTCTATCTATGGCGCCAAGGCTATGGCAGGGGTGATCGTTATCACCACCAAAAAAGGACGCTCAGGGACCAGCAGCTTCAATTACACTGGTGAGTTTACGACACGCCTTATCCCTAGCTACCGAGAGTTTAACATCATGAACTCGCAGCAGCAAATGGACCTCTACCGTGAGCTGCAAAACAAGGGCTGGATGCCTTTTGGCAATACAGTACGCTCAGCATCGTACGGTGTCTTCGGCAAGATGTACGAGCTGATGAATACCTACGACGAGAAGACAGGGCAGTTTAAGCTAGCCAATAGCCGTGAGGCTCAGAATGCTTACCTGCGTGCTGCCGAGATGCGCAATACAGACTGGTTCGACGAGCTCTTCAGTGCCAGCCTGATGCAAAACCACTCTATCAGCATGACCACGGGTACAGATAAGAGCCAGACCTACGTATCTGTTTCGGCAATGATAGACCCAGGATGGACCAAGGCTAGTAGCGTAAGCCGCTATACAGGTAACTTCAATAATACCTACAACTTCACACCTAAGGTATCACTCACGACTATCGGAGGTATTAGCTATCGCCAGCAGAAGGCTCCTGGTACCTTATCGCAGAATAGCGACCCTATCACAGGTACTGTATCTCGTGACTTCGACATCAATCCCTATAGCTACGCCATCAACTCGAGCCGCACGCTCGACCCTCGAGAGTTTTATCAGCGTAACTATGCCCCCTTCAACATTCACAACGAGCTCGACAACAACTACCTAGAGCTAGATGTCTTTGACCTCAAGCTACAGACCGAGCTCAAGTGGCGTCCTATACGTGGGCTAACGCTCTCGGCACTAGGGTCTATCAAGTACAGCAATACCAACAAGGAGCACAAAATTACCGAGTTTAGCAACCTCGCTCAGGCCTACCGTGCGATGGATAACGCTGTGGTAATCGGCAATAACAGCTGGCTCTACAAAGACCCCGATAAGATCAATACCCAGCCTATCTCTATCCTCCCCGAGGGTGGCTTCTATAATACGAATACCTATCGTATGAATAGCTACGACTTCCGCGCCTCGGCAGCATATACGACAGAGATAGCCGACAAGCATATCATCAATGCCTATGCTGGTATCGAGTTCAACGCTCAGAACCGTATGCAGAATGGCTTCGATGGCTGGGGTATGCAGTACGACCGCGGAGAAATCCCCTTCTGGATCTATCCCGCCTTCAAGCAGATGAGTGAGCAGGGTAGTGCCTACTACTACCTATCTAACACACGAGTGCGTACGCATGCCGTCTTCGGGACAGCCACCTACTCGTACAAGGGGCGCTATACGCTCACTGGTACGATGCGCTACGAGGGCTCTAACCGCCTGGGACGCTCACGCCGCTCGCGTTGGCTACCCACATGGAATATAGCAGCGGCTTGGAATGCTCATGAGGAGACTTGGTTTCGCAACCAGAGTATCTTCGACACCTTTACGCTCAAGGCATCATACTCGCTCACTGCCGATGCGGGGCCTGCTACCAACTCGCTCGTAATCATCCGTAGCTACACACCTTGGCGCAACGAGACAGCAGCACAGGAGACCGGTGCCTCTATCTCTAGCTACGAAAACCAAGACCTAACCTACGAGAAGAAGAACGAGTTTAACCTTGGCGTAGATATGGGCTTTTTCGACAACCGTCTCAACATTACTGCTGACGTCTACAAGCGTAATAACTTCGACCTTATGGGTAGTATTATGACGACGCAGGGCGACCGCTTCGGCAACTCGGCAGAGATGAAGAGCCATGGCTTCGAGCTCTCTATCTCGACGAAGAATATCCAGACGAAGAAGTTTAGCTGGACTACGGACTTTATCTTCGGTTATGCCAAGAATGAGATTACCAAGCTCCGCTCGCGCAACTACCTCTGGGATTATGTATCGGGCGTAGGTTTCGCTCGTGAGGGCTATCCCGTACGAGCACTATTCTCGATACCTTTCGAAGGGCTAACACCTGAGGGCTTCCCCACCTACAAGTTCCAAGACAAAATATTGGGCCCTGGTAGCTACGGCAGTGTTAACTATCGTCTCCTCGACGACTTCGACTTCCTCAAGTACGAAGGACCTACCGACCCAATCTACACGGGTAGCTTGGGGAATATTTTCACCCTCGGGAACTTCAAACTCAACGTTTTCATCACCTACTCGGGTGGCAATAAGCTACGTCTAGCCTCGGCTTATCAGTCTAGCTTTAGCGACCTACAGGCCAACCAACGTAACCTAGCGAACCGATGGGCTGTCGTAGGCGAAGAGGTTAAGACAACGATACCTACGCTCCCAGCCGCTATCGATAGCTATACCATCGGCAGCCTGAGTGCAGGCTACAACGCCTACAACTACACCGACCAGCACGTGGCCGACGGCTCTTTCGTACGCATGAAGGAGATCTCGCTGCAGTACACTGTACCTAATAGCTTCCTGCAGAAGCTCAAAGTGGTAAAGAGTGCCTCCCTCAAGCTCCAGGCGACGAACCTATTCCTCATCTATGCCGATAAGAAGCTCAATGGGCAAGACCCTGAGTTCTTCCGTGCTGGTGGGGTATCAGCGCCCGTGGCCAAGCAGATTACCGCCACGCTGCGTGTAGGCTTCTAGTAATGTGAATGATATAATGCGTATCTAATTATGAGAATATATAAAGTATGTCTTGCTCTAGGCCTAGTGGCTACGCTCGCTAGCTGTAATAGCTTCCTCGACGAGATGCCTGATAACCGCCAGACTCTAGACAGACCAGATAAGATAAAGAGCCTCCTAACCTCGGCCTACGCTAGCATACACCACATGGGTATGCTAGAGGTGCGTACCGACAATATGGCTGACAACGGCCCTCGCTACCAAGAGGGCGACTTGCGGGATAGAGAAGGCTACCGCTGGCAGGACCTAACGCCCGAGGACTTCGACTCCTCTAAGTGGTACTGGGATCGCCAATACTCTGCCATCGCTGCAGCCAACCAGGTGATAGAGTCTGTAAACGAGCTTGCCGACCCCTCTAGCGCTGCCGCTATACGTGCCGAGGCACTCATCGCCCGTGCCTGGGGACACTTCAACCTCGTGAACTACTTCGCTCGTGCCTACAACGGACAGACCTCTGCCAGCGATCTGGGTGTACCCTATGTGGTAGAGACTGAGAAGCGCATCGGTGTAATCTATCCCCGTGAGACCGTTAAGCGGACCTACGAACTTATAGAGAAAGACCTCGTAGAGGGGCTACCTCTTATCGATGGAGGAATGCACAAGACTGAGGCCAGCAAGTACCACTTCAATAAGGCTGCGGCACATGCCTTCGCTGCGCAGTTTTACCTCTACTACGAGAAGTGGGACAAGGCCAAGGAGCACGCTACCCTCGCCATCGGCGAAGACCCTTCGGCTGCACTACGCAATATTGGCAACTATCAGTCGCTGAATACAGCCGACGAGGTACGTAACGCCTATACTGCCTCTGCAGAGCCTGCCAACCTCATGCTACAGAATAACAATAGCCTCTACGGACGTAGATACATCAACTTCCGCTACGCCCACAATAGAGCTATCTCACGTGAGACTTTCTCTGGTCCAGGTCCATGGGGCAACAATCTACCTGCTTATAACGATATCTCACGTAGCTACACCAATAACCCTGACGCTATCGTATTCCTCTGGAAGTACAACGAAGCCTTTCAGATCACCGACAAGCGCAATGGTATCG